>SLPE01000155.1 GCA_007132145.1 Candidatus Izemoplasma sp. | reverse complement strand
CTTAGAGAAACTAAGGGCGAAAACATCCGCGGTACCACCTTACTTCCGGCGTAGAAGCCGGCCCTATGGCCCTTAACGCGGGCACGCGTCCTCCTCTACTCTCTTCAAGGAGACCCTCGGAAATGTCAAGCGTTCACGGTCGCGTGGTGTTTCCATCGTCCACCACTTTCTCTGCCGACATGAGAACACGCAGTTTCTTCAACGGTTTTCACACGTATTATACTCTCAAAGCCGTACACTGTCAATCGTTAGTCGGTACCGTCCGAGGCCATCGTCAGTCTGATTGTGACCGGACCGTCATTGACCGAGACGATCCGCATGTGTGCACCGAAACGGCCGTCTTCGACGCGCACGCCCGCTTCTCGCAAAGCGTCGTTGAAACGGGTGAAGTACATCTCGGCCCGCTCGGGCTCGAGCGCCTGTGTGAAAGACGGCCGGTGACCTTTACGTGTATCCGCTTCCAGGGTGAATTGCGAAATCGACAAGACGGCGGGTGTTTCGCGGTCTTGCAATGAACGGTTCATTTTCCCTTCTTCGTCTTCGAATATTCTCAGATGCGTCACTTTCTTCGCCATTTTCGAGATCAGGTCGGGCGAGTCGGTTTTGTGAAAACTGACATAGAGGAGGAACCCTGCGTCGATCGATGCGGTCGTCTCGGTGTCGATGACGCACGATGCTTCTAAGACGCGTTGGACGAGGACTTGCATTATTTCATCAACCTTTCGATGTTGAAGACGTCGTCGATGGCGTTGAGGTGTTTGAGGATGATTTCGAGTTCCTGTTTGTGCTTGATGCCGAGTTTGATCTTGATGACGCCTTCGCCGCGTTTGTTGGTGCTCGCCGCGACTTGATTCACCTTGCCTTTGTGCGTGGTGATCGTGTTGATGACGTCCGCGAGGATGTTGTCGCGATTGTGAACGAGCATCTTGATGGTAACGTTGTAGACCCGTTCGAGGTCGTCTCCCCAGGCGACGTCGATGGCGCGTTCGCGGTCGAGACTTTGCAAGTTGTTGCAACGGCTGCGATGGATGGCGACGCCGCTGCCCTTGGTGATGTAACCGGTGATTTGGTCTCCGGGAATCGGGGAGCAGCAGTTCGACAGTTTGACGGCGGGGTTGTCGATGCCTTCGATGATGATGTTGACATCGTTCTTGCTTTCCTTGATCCGTTTGCGGTTGATCGAATCGATCAACTCGTCATCGCGTTTCTTCTCCTCTCCGAGCAACGCGTTCAAAGCGCCGATGGCGGAAAAGGTGTTCTTTCCGATTTCATAATAGAGGTCTTCGACGGAACGGATCCCTTTGTGTTGGAAATGGTCGAGACACATGGCGTCCGTGAGCGAGAGGTCGGTGTTTCTCGCTTCGAGTTCGCGCTCGAACGCTTCCTCACCCATCTCGATCAGGACGTCCCGGCGTTGCTTGTTGAGATAGTTCTTGATTTTCGCTTTCGCATTCGACGTCTTGACGATCTTCAGCCAATTGTCGTTGGGACCGAAAGAGTTGGCGCTCGTCTTGACGTTGACGATATCACCTGTCTGCAACTGGTATTCGAGCGGCGCGATTTTGCCGTTGACGATGGCGCCGACGGTCTTGATGCCGACTTCGGTATGGATGCGGAAAGCGAAATCGAGGGGCGTCGCCCCCTTGGGCAGGTCGATGATGTCGCCTTTGGGCGTGAACACGTAGACGTTGGAATGGAGGATGTCGTCGCGGAGCAGATTGAGGATGTCCTCTTCGCGTTCGCTTTCCTCGGTGAACTTGATCAGTTCGCCGTACCATTTCAGTTTCTTGCTCACCATTTCCGTCATCGGCACCCGGTCGCGGTTTTGCTTGTACGACCAATGCGCCGCGATGCCGTACTCGGCGATATGGTCCATTTCCTTCGTCCGTATTTGGACTTCATAGACCTTTCCGTTGGCGATGACACTCGTGTGCAAGGACTGATACAAGTTGGGTTTGGGCATCGCGATGTAGTCCTTGAAACGGTTGGGAATCGGCGTCCATTTGCTGTGGATGACGCCGATGACGCTGTAACAGGCTTCGATGCTCTTGACGATGATGCGTAGCGCGAGCAAGTCGTAGATGTCTTCGAATTCCTTGTTCTTCGTCACCATTTTCTTGTGAACGGAGTAGATGTTCTTGATACGGCCGCTGACGTTGTAGTCGAAGTCGTTCTCACTGAGGAGGTATTCGATGTTCATCCGCATCAGTTCCAAGTCTTCTTCTCGCGCTTCTCGTGTTTCACTGATCAGCTTCGCCATCATACGGTATTGTGAAGGATTCAAGTATTTGAAGGCGGTGTCTTCCATTTCCGCCTTGAGAAGGTACATCCCGAGACGGTGCGCGAGTGGTGCGAAGATGTCGAGGGTTTCCTTGGCGATACGTTTTTGTTTGTGTTCCGGAAGGCTCTCGAGCGTACGCAAGTTATGGAGGCGGTCGGCGAGTTTGATGATCAACACGCGAATGTCCTTCGACATCGCGATGAGCATTTTCTGATAGTTCTTCGCCTGCAGGAGATGCTTTTCTTCTTCGAGGTCGTCGACGCCTTTGAACTTGTATTGACCGAGTTTCGTCACCCCTTCGGTAAGCAAAGCGACTTCTTCGCCGAAGCGGGATTCGATGTCCGCGTACGTGGCGGGGGTGTCTTCGATGCAATCGTGCAAAAGCCCGGCGATGATGGTCGTCGGGTCGGTTTGGTATTCGCTGAGGATGTAGGCGACATTGAGTGGATGATTGACGAAAGCTTCACCGCTGAGCCGCTTCTGCCCACGGTGATGTTCGTCTGCGAACCGATAAGCTTTTTCGATGTTGTCGAGGTCGTCCCGGCTTTCGATGTAAGACGACACCCGCTGCTTGAGGTCCGCGAAGGCGAGGGTTTTCAACCGCACCCCTCCTTTCGCAACTCAGTACGTAATCAATGAACGGATCGGGTAATCCTTGAAACGGTCTCTACCGTTCAAGAAGGACAGTTCGATGAGAAAAGCGATGCCGACGACTTTCGCGCCCGCTTTCTCGATGAGGTTCACGGTCGCTTCGATCGTGCCGCCTGTGGCGAGCAAATCGTCGACGATCAAGACGTTCTGGCCCGGTTTCAAGTCGTCCTTGTGCAAAGAAAGGGCGTTTTCTCCGTATTCGAGTTCATAGCGTTCCGTGAGGGTCTCGCGTGGCAGTTTCCCCTCTTTTCTGACCGGGACGAAGCCG
>SLPE01000052.1 GCA_007132145.1 Candidatus Izemoplasma sp. | reverse complement strand
TTGCAGTACGCGAAGAAGCGTATCGTCGTATTCAAACCGGTCATCGACAACCGGTTCGCAGAAGGTGAAGTCGTCTCGCACGACAAGAACAGTATCCGTTCCGTCAACATCAACCACATCGACGAGATCTTCGATTACGTGAAAGTGGAAACGGATGTCATCGCCATCGATGAGGTGCAGTTTTTGCAGCCGCAGACGGTGAGGGTGCTCGAAGCGTTGGCCGACAAGGGGAAGTGCGTGATCGTGAGCGGACTCGACATGGATTTTCGCGGGGAACCCTTCAGTTTCATGCCGGAACTGTTGGCGATGGCGGAACAAGTGACGAAATTGACGGCTGTTTGTCTCGAATGTGGTGCGCTGGCGACAAGGACGCAAAGAATCATCGACGGAAAACCGGCGAAGTACATGGATCCGGTCGTCATGATCGGAGCCAGTGAATCCTATGAAGCGCGGTGTCGCAAATGTCATAAGGTCTATCGGAAACCGAAACGGATGGTCGGATGACATGGACGATGCGAGATACATGACTGAAGCGTTGGAAGAAGCGAAAAGAGCGGGTAGGAAGGGCGAAGTCCCGATCGGAGCCGTTGTTGTCGATGAAGAAGGGAACGTCATAGGGAGAGGACACAATTTGCGCGAAACGCGGCAAATGAGCACGGCGCATGCGGAGATGGTCGCCATCGAGGAGGCGTGCAAGACGCTTAAGACATGGCGTTTGGACGGCTGTGTCTTGTATGTGACGTTGGAACCTTGCCCGATGTGTGCGGGGACGATCATCCAGTCGAGGGTGAAGCGGGTGGTCTATGCGGCGGACGATCCGAAGAACGGGGCGCACGTCTCGAAAATCGACGTGTTCGCGGCGGAGTTCACGCATCGGGTCGATGTCGTGAGCGGTGTCCTTGCGCAAGAAGCGTCGAAGCTCCTCCGTGAATTCTTCCACACTTTACGAAACGGTCGGAATGATGTATAGTATACGGTGTGAGAGGTCTCTCTTGAAGCATCCTCGTTCAACAAGTAAGGACGAACCAGGTCAGGTCGGGAACGAAGCAGCCTTAAGTTTTCTACTTGTGTGAGCGGGGATGCTTGAGGGGAGACCTTTTGATACGGAAGGACAAGGATTCATGATGGAACGGAAACTGGTTTTGCTTGATTTGGATGGAACGATATTGCCACATGGTGAAGCCCATGTCGGTGAAATGACGAGACGCGCGATTGAAAAAGCCCTGTCCAATGGGCATTTCGTCGTGATTGCGACCGGGCGGACGCCGTCTCTATTTTATGGCATCGATGAAAAGCTCGGCATCGACGCCTATATCGCCGCTAACGGCAGATATGTGAAAACGAAGGATCGGGTTCTTCATTGCGAGTATATTCCGAAAGAAGTTGTCGAGCGCTTGAACGTAGCGATGCAAAAGCGTGGTGTCGCGCTCGGCTATGAGAATGAAAACGCGTTCGTTGTCAATCGGATGACGGAGGAAGTCGAGGCTTTTTGTAGGCATTTCAACTTGCATTCACCGCGGGTCGATGCGGATTTCCATATGAGCAACGATGTCCTGCAGATGATTGTGTTCGAGCAAGACAGCGATTTGCAGGCGTATCAGCAGGCGTATCCGGAACTCGATTTCAACATCTCTTGTCCTTACGGGCTCGATGTGAACATCAGCGGGGGCCTGAAGGAATACGGAATGGCATTGTTGGCGAAGCATCTCGGCATTGCGCTCAAGGATACCGTCGCCGTCGGTGACGGATACAATGACATCGGCATGGTCGAGCGGGCCGGACTCGGTATCGCCATGGGAAACGCTTGCGAGCCGCTGAAGCGGGTTGCGGATTTCGTGACGGGAAGTTGTCATGAAGACGGCGTGTACGCCGCCCTTGTGAAAGCGGGTGTCATCGAATGACGACGACTTCGAAACAGGACGGAAGGGTCGACGTCATCGTGGTCGGTGGGGGACATGCCGGATGCGAATCGGCACTTGCCGCGGCGAGGATGGGTGCGGATACGGTGTTGATCAGTGGAAATCTCGAGCGGATCGCTTCGATGCCGTGCAATCCTTCAATCGGTGGCACGGCGAAGGGCATCGTGGTCCGTGAGATCGACGCCTTGGGTGGTGTGATGGCCCGTATTGCCGATGAAACCCATATCCAGATAAAGATGTTGAACGAATCGAAGGGGCCTGCGGTCCGGGCCTTGAGGGCACAATCCGACAAGCATCTCTATAGCCGGAGGATGAAGGAGACGCTGTTTTCCACGCCGGGGCTCGAGGTCGTTGGTGAACGTGTCGAATCGCTCGTGCTCGAAGGAGATGACGTTGTCGGTGTGAATCTCGAGAGTGGACGGGTGATTTCGGGAAGAACGGTCGTGCTTGCGACGGGGACCTACCTCAGGAGCAAAATCTTGATCGGGTCGAAGACGACATGGCTTACCGCGGACGGAGATGAGCCGACGGCGACGTTGAGTCCGCAACTTGAGCGATTGGGTTTTTCGTTGATCCGTCTCAAGACGGGGACGCCACCGCGCTTGTTCGGAGATTCGATCGACTATGCGAAGACGACAAGACAGGACGGCGATCCGCGAAGACGGCATTTTCAGTTGGTCGGAGGGATGGCTTATGATGTCGCCGGGCAAGTACCCTGTCATTTGACGTATACGACGGCGGAGACGCATCGAATCATTCTCGACAACTTGCAGGCGTCCTCGATGTACAGCGGTGTCGTCGAAGGCGTCGGACCGAGATACTGTCCTTCGATTGAAGACAAGATCGTCCGTTTCAAGGATAAACCGAGACACCAGATCTTCTTGGAACCCGAATCTCGAGAATCCGATGAAATCTATGTTCAAGGGTTTTCGACGTCGATGCCGGAAATATTGCAAGAAGCGATGATCCGGTCCGTGCCCGGACTTGAGAAAGCCCGTTTTTCGAAATACGGATACGCCATCGAATACGATGCGATCGATGCGCGCGATCTTTGGCCTTCGCTTGAATCGAAACATGTAGGGAATCTCTTCTTCGCCGGGCAGATCAACGGGACGAGCGGTTATGAAGAAGCGGCGGGGCAAGGGTTGATTGCCGGGATTAATGCATACTGCCGGCTTACAGGAGAACAGCCCCTTGTATTTCCCCCGGAAACGGCGGTGGGAGCACTGCTTCGCTACATTACCACCGCAGACCCGCAGCATTTCCAGCCAATGAATGTTAA
>SLPE01000185.1 GCA_007132145.1 Candidatus Izemoplasma sp. | reverse complement strand
TCAGAAATCGCCGCAGGCGTCCTCGCCGCTTCCGGCATCAACGTCCACCTGTTCGAAGCTCTGCGACCGACACCGTTGTTATCGTACGCCGTTCGTCATCTCGGCGCTTCAGGGGGCATCATGGTGACCGCGTCCCATAACCCGCCGCAATACAACGGGGTCAAGATGTATGATGCACACGGATGCCAACTCGTTACCGCACTCGCAGAGCGGGTCATCGCACACGTGAATGCCGTCGAAGACGTTTTCAGTGTGTCGATGATGGGGCTGGATGAAGCGAAAGCGTGCGGTCGGGTGAAAATCATCGGCCGCGATGTCGACAACGCCTACCTTGACGCCGTGTCCTTCGTGCAACTCGCGCCGGCCTTGAAAAAGACTGTCAAAATCGTCTTTACCCCGCTTCACGGAGCCACGCGTGAAATCGGTCTGCGAGCCTTGACCGACAACGGCTATGAAGTTCTGCCCGTCCAGCGACAGATGGTCGCCGACCCGACATTCGCCACCGTTCGCTCTCCGAATCCCGAAAATCCCGACGCCTTCGAACACGCCATCCGTGTCGGGCGTGAAAACAACGCCGACATGCTTATGGCGACCGACCCGGACGGGGACCGTCTCGGCATCGTCTGTCGTCACGGGGAAGACTATGTTCACTTGAGCGGCAACCAGACGGGTTCGATCTTCCTCGAATACATCTTGTCCACGCGTAAGAAACGGAACATGTCACTCGAAAACGGTGTTCTCTTCACGACGATCGTCACCGGTGGACATGGGGAAATGATCGCGCGTGCTTACGGTTGCGACGTCGTCAAGACCTTGACGGGGTTCAAGTTCATCGGAGAAGAGATGAAGCATCTCGAGAAGACTTCGAAACAATTCATCATGGGTTATGAGGAAAGTTACGGTTACATCATCCGCGACATCGTCCGCGACAAAGACGCCGTCCAGGCGATGTTGTTGGCGGCGGAGATTGCAGAACATTTGAAAAACGAAGGCAAGACGATGGTCGATTATCTCGACGACATCGATGCACGCTATGGATACGTCCGCGACGCCCTCGTCAACATCGTGCTCGAAGGCAAGGCGGGCGAAAAGCGTTTTGCCGAAATCATGCGACGACTGCGTGATTATCGTCCGCAGACATTCGCGGGAAAACGTCTCCTCGTCAAAGAAGACTACTTGAAGGGCGTCCGTATCGAGGATGCCCGCGAGTCGACACTCGATTATCCCGCATCCGACGTTCTCAAGTTCATCCTTGAGGATGACGCCTGGTTCGTCGTCCGCCCTAGCGGCACCGAACCGAAACTCAAACTCTATTTCTCGGCAAGGGGTGAAACCGCCGAAACGGCGGAAGCCGTCATCGAAACGATGAAGGACGCCCTGACGACATATTTGGACACCATCGAAAACGACGAAAACGAGGATGTGAACCCATGATCTGTAAAGCAAGACGGGTCAGCGACTACAAACAGCTGGCCAAAGAACTTCCGAGCATTCGCTATGTCGACCCCGAACGCGTCTATATCAGTCTGACGACCGATCGTTGTCAATCCTATACGCTCACGGTCAAGGAAGGCGACAGCGTCAAACTCGGGCAAGTCATCGGCGAACGTGACGGCGGGTTCTTCAAGCAACCGATCTATTCGACGGTGAGCGGTACCGTCGAGAAGCAGACGAAGAAGATTCACAATACAGGTCTCGAGATCGAATGTTTGACGATTCGCAACGACTACAAGGACGAGTACGACGCCTCGATCACCGACCGTCCCGACAGCGTCATCGACGCGATGTCGCCGGAAGAGCTGGTCGAGATCATCAAGGACAAGGCCTTGGTCGGTCTCGGAGGCAGCGGCTTTCCGACCTACATCAAATTCACGACGGGTGACCCGATCCACTCCGTCGTCATCAATGCGGTCGAATGTGAACCCTATCTTTCAAGCGATTACCGGATGATCAAGGATCAGCCCGACCAGATCTTCCAAGGTCTCAAATATCTCATGAAGGCTTCCGGCGCGCATCAAGGCGTCATCGCCGTCAAGAAGACCAAACGGGAACTCATCGACGTCCTCGAGCGGGAAATCGAAAGATACAAGGACATCGACATCCGCATCGCCAAACTCAAGGACTACTATCCGCAAGGATGGGAGATCGAGACGTTCAAGAACGCCCTCGGCATCAAAGTGCCGATCGGTGAACTTCCCATGAAATACGGCATTCTCGGCTTTAATGTCTCTACATGCGCGAGCGTCTACGACGCAATCAAACACAACATGCCGATCACGAAACGCTATCTCACCGTCAACGGTGACGCCGTCAATTTCCCGCAAAACATCCGTGTCCGCGTCGGTGCGAGCGTGAAGGACCTGATCAAACTATGCGACGGCTTCGTCGCCGATGAAGCGCGCATCAATCTCGTCATCGGCGGTCCGATGATGGGCACAGCCGTCGAGAACGACGATGTCGTCGTGACACAGACGACGACGAGCGTCCTCGTCTTCAAGAACGTCGATGTCGTCGAAGAACCGTGCGTCCGTTGCGGCTCGTGCATCTACAGTTGTCCCGCGCATTTGCAACCGGTCCTCATCCAGGACGCGCTCAAACGCAACGACAAGAACGGTATGACGGCACTCGAAGTCAAGAATTGCATCGAATGCGGTTTGTGCGCCTATGTATGCACAAGTAAGATACACGTTACCGAAAACATGCGAAAAGCCAAGGAAATGGTGGGATAACATGGAATTCGTTCAAAAGCAGAGTCCCTTCTTGAGACGCCCGCAAGCGTCCGTCACGCGGATGATGCGCGATGTCGCCATCGCGCTCTCACCGCTCGTCGTCTTCGCGATCACCCAACACGGATGGAACGCCGTCATCATCTTGCTCACATCCGTCTTGTCGATGTTGATCACCGAATACGTGTTCTACCAGATCATGGATTTGAAGGACAAGAAGGCGTTCAAGATCAAAAACGAGCGCTTCACGTTGGGCAATTTCTCCGTGGTCGTGAGCGGTCTCATCTACGGCTTGACGCTACCCGACAAAATGGGGGAGAACCTCGGTGAAACGATACTCATCGTCGCCATCGGCGGCGTTGCCGGCGTTTTCCTCGTCAAACTCATTTTCGGCGGTCTCGGTCAGAACATCTTCAACGTCGCTGCGTTCGCGCGGGTGTTCATCGTCTTGAGTTTCGGACCCGCACTCATGTATGCACAATTCGT
>SLPE01000035.1 GCA_007132145.1 Candidatus Izemoplasma sp. | reverse complement strand
TTGACAATGAAATCGGGAAGGCGCAAGGTGTTCGACAAGAAGTCCCTCTGCGCGTCCCATTCGCCAATGTTCGAGAGACCTCCGATGACGCCGCCGTGGGCTTCCTGGTTGAAGAAGTTGCCCCATCGTCCCAGCGATTGCGCAATCAGGAACCCCGGCGCGGTGATGTCGAAGCCGCGAATGAGGAGGTGTTCGAGTTTGCGAACCTTGGCGTAGACATAGGTCGAGATGAACGCCGTGAAGATGCCGCCGTGGATGGCGAGGCCCTGCCAACCGACGAACCCTACGCCTTCTCTGAACCCGAGAATGCTCGGTAAGTAGTCCTTGAACTTGTGCCACTCGAAAATGACGTACCAAAGCCGGGTTCCGAGCAAGGAAAGCGGCAGGATGATCAAGATGCCGTCGACGATGTAGCGGGATTCGATCCCGATCTTCTTGCCTTCCCGGATGCCGAGAAGGAATGCCGCGATGACGCCGAGCATGATCATGAAACCGTAGACGGGGATCGGTCCCCAAGTGTTCGAGAGCGGCTCGATGCCGATATGGTTGAAACCGTTCATCACATATCACCTGTTTTCTGTAGGGTTTTCTCTTCCAACACGGGCGCCAAGAACCGCCCGGTGTGCGATGTTTTGCATGCGGCGATGTCTTCCGGCGTACCGGTCGCGACGATGTCGCCTCCGGCGTCGCCGCCTTCGGGACCGAGGTCGATGATGTGGTCCGCGACTTTGATGACATCGAGATTGTGTTCGATGATGACGACGCTCGCGCCTTGCTCGACGATATCGTCGATGACGGCGAGCAGACGTTTGACATCGTCGGTGTGCAAGCCCGTCGTCGGTTCATCGAGAATGTAGAAACTGTCTTCGGAAATCCGTTTGTGCAGTTCTTTGGCGAGTTTGACGCGTTGTGCCTCGCCTCCGGAAAGTGTCGGGGCGGGTTGTCCGACCTTGAGATACCCGAGCCCGACGCGCATGAGGACATCGAGTTTCCGTTTCGCTTTGGGAATGTTCTTGAAATAGTCCGCTGCGTGCTCGATCGTCATCTCGAGGACATCGGCGATCGTCTTTTGCTTGAACCGCACTTCGAGCGTCTCCTTGTTGTAACGTTTTCCCTTGCAAGCTTCACAAGGGACATAGACGTCGGGGAGGAAATGCATTTCGATCTTGATCAATCCGTCGCCCTTGCACGTCTCGCAACGGCCGCCTTTGACGTTGAAACTGAAACGGCTTTTCGTGTACCCGCGCACTTTCGCTTCGTTGGTCATCGCGAAAATCTCGCGGATGTCGTCGAAGACGCCCGTGTAGGTGGCGGGGTTGCTCCTCGGAGTGCGTCCGATCGGACTTTGATCGATGTTGATGATGCGCCCGATGTGCTCGGCGCCGTCGACGCCGTCGTAGTTGGCACGTTGGAACTTCTTGCGGTGCAAGGTGTTGTACAGGGCCTTGTACAGACAGAAGTTGACCAAGGAACTCTTCCCGCTCCCGCTGACACCGGTCACGACGGTGAGCACGCCACGGGGAAACGTGACGTCGATATTCTTCAAGTTGTTCTCACGGGCGCCGCGGATGCGCACGAACCCGTTGTCGGTCGCGCGTCTGCGTTTGGGAATCTCGATCGCTTTCCGTCCGGAGAGATAGTCGCCCGTGATGCTTTCTTCACATGCGACGATGCTTTCGTAATCGCCTTGAAAAACGACGCGACCTCCTTGTTCGCCGGCGCCGGGGCCGATATCGACGATGTGGTCGCACGCCGCCATCGTCCCTTCGTCGTGTTCGACGACGATCAACGTGTTGTCGAGGTCACGCATCGCCTTCAACGCACCGATCAAACGCTTGTGGTCGCGTTGATGCAAACCGACCGAAGGTTCGTCGAGCACATAGAGGACGCCGCTCAAGCGGCTGCCGATCTGCGTCGCGAGACGGATGCGTTGACTCTCACCGCCGGAGAGGGTCGATGAGCGTCTCGACAACGTCAAATAGTCGAGGCCGACGTTTTTGAGGAAACTGAGGCGCTCGATAATCTCCTTGAGCACCATATGGGCGATTTTCCGGTCCGTTTCGCTCAAACGGAGCGCTTCGAAGAAGGTGATGATGTCGGTGACGCTCTTCTCCGTGAGTTCGATGATGTCGATGCCGCCGACCTTGACGCTCAAGGCGGCCGTGTTCAGTTTCTTTCCGCCACAGACGTGGCACGGTCTTTCCGTCATCAAGGTTTCGATCCATTCGCGGATGAACCGTGACGTCGTTTCGACGTAACGGCGTTCGAGATTCGTGATGACGCCTTCGTAATAATCGAATTTGTCGTGCTTGATGCGACTGCTGGCACCTTGGAACTTGAAAGGAATCGGTTCGTCGGAACCGTGGAAGAGGAGTTCCCTTTCCCGGTCGTTCCAAGCCTTGACCGGCTTGTTCAAGTCGATGCCATAGTGATTCGCCGTCGCTTCGAGTTGTTTGAAATGGTAGGCGTGCACGTTCGTCCACCCTTTGATGGCGCCTTCGTACACGGTGTGCTCGGGATTGTCCACGAGCAAGTCGGTGTCGATCTTCTTGGTGACGCCGAGGCCGCCACAGGCGTCGCAAGCGCCGTAGGGGGCGTTGAAGGAAAACAGACGCGGCTCGAGGGAGGCGATGCTGAAATCGCAATGCGGGCAGGCGAATCGTTCGCTGAAGATGTGCATCTTCCCGTCGATGAGGACGACGACCTTCCCGTCGCCGAGTTTCGCCGCGGTCTCGAGTGAATCGTTCAATCTCGAACGGATCTCTTGACGGTTCTTGAGCCGGTCGATGACGACATCGAGCGTGTACCTTCTGTTCTTGTCGAGTGCACCGATCGACTCGATGTCGATCATCTCGTCGTTCAAACGGACACGGACATATCCGTCTTTACGCAGTCTGTCGATCGTCTTCTGATGGGTTCCCTTCTTGTCGCGCACGACGGGCGCGAGCACTTCGATTCGCGCGCCTTCCGGACGTTCGAGAATCTTCTCCGCCATCTCCTCGATGCTCTGGCTGGCGATTTCCACGCCGTGCGTCGGACACAACGGCTTGCCGATCCTCGCATACAACAACCGGAGATAGTCGTAGACTTCGGTGACTGTTCCGACCGTACTCCTGGGATTCTTGCTCGTCGTTTTCTGGTCGATCGAAATCGCCGGGGAAAGCCCTTCGATGGATTCGACGTCCGGCTTTTCGAGGGTGCCAAGGAACTGGCGCGCGTAGGCGCTCA
>SLPE01000187.1 GCA_007132145.1 Candidatus Izemoplasma sp. | reverse complement strand
TCTTTGAATTTTCTCATATTACCCCCGCACTGGTATCCAGCATTATTACTGGTTTTGGCAGTGATAATGCGAGAAGCATGGGATCGGTTGTAACGAATATTAAGAAATTTTTTAGATACCTCAATGGAGCAGGTCTATCCACACTAGAGATCGCTCCAACTCTGTATGTGACATACAGAAGAACGAAACACATACCTCCTTTCTCGATTGAGGAAATCAGATTGTTGTTGTGTGCCTGTGACCGTAATACCCCGCAAGGGAAACGAAATTATTCCATCCTGCTGCTTGCTGTTACCTGTGGATTACGCAAAAGCGATATCCAAGGATTGAAACTCAGCAATATAGATTGGTACCGATATGAAATCCGCATTATTCAGAGCAAGAACAAGAGAAGCGTCGTATTGCCGATGCTTGGGGAAACAGGTAATGCACTAGCTGACTATATTTTGTCTGCAAGACCACATGGCACCGAATTCGAATACGTCTTCCTGACTGCCAAAGCTCCGCGACGTCCGATGATAACATCAGCGTATAACGATATGTTATTGAGACTCTGTGAAAAGGCTTCAGTACCAAAAATCGAAGGGCGAGATTTTCACAGTCTCAGACGTTCAGCCGGCACCTGGATGGCAAACTCAGGAGTTCCCGTAACAACGATAGCTCAGGTACTCGGACATTCAGGGTTTCACAGTGCAGACCGCTACATCTCTGCTGATCCAAAGATGGTGTTATGTTCGCTCGATTTCACCGGTATCTTTCCCACAAGCGAGGTGTACCGATGAAACAGCTCATGAGTTTATTTGGTCCTGACATTGATAGGTTCCTGCAGCTCAAGGAATCACTCGGGTACAGCAGGGGGACTTATGAATACCAGCTTAGAAAAATTGATGAATATGCTGTTCTGCATTTTCCCCACCTTGCCGTAATGGATAAAACATTGGTCCTTGGTTGGAGCTTGAAACGGGAAAATGAAACAAAAAACAATAGGCGTATCCGACTTTATGTAATTCGTGAGTTTGGCAAATACCAAAGGGGTATTGGGAAAAATGCCTATGTGTTTCCGACAGATTTCATCGATAAACAACAGCAGTTTATTCCCTTCCTGTTTACCGATGACGAACTGAATCGGTTATTTCATGCAATAGATTCTATTCCTATGAACAAGCATGCCCCAAACAGGGAATACGTGCTTCCAGTTTTATTCAGGATGATGTTTTGCTGTTCACTCAGACCTGGAGAACCGCTCAAGCTACGTACAGATGATGTGAATCTTGAGCAAGGAACTATCTTCATCAGACACTCAAAGCGGCACAAGGACCGGACGGTATGGATGTCAGAGGACCTTCGTCAGCTCTGCATGACATATAATTCATATATGGGCACTCGTCCATTCTTTTTTACTTCACCAAAAGGAAACCCATATAAAACACGCTGGATGGATCATCAGTTCAGGCAATGCTGTAAAAAAAGCAACTTGTGCATGGGGATGCAAGAACCTCGTCCCTATGATTTGCGTCATTCAGCATGTTCCCGGGTCATTTTACAATGGCTGGAAGAAGGTAAAGATTTCTATGAACTTGCCATTTTCCTCCGGGAACACATGGGTCATAGTGATTTCGAGAGTACATTCTACTACATCCATGTGTTACCAGAAAATATTGTCAGAAATGCCGGCATCGACTGGAATCGATTCGATTCCCTCTATCCGGAGGTGTCTGATGAAAAAGCTTAAAGATAAGAGGCTATTCGAAAACATAAGCTCATTTCTTCTCGTATACCTTCCCAGGATCAGGAACAAATCTGATAATACAATCATTTCCTATCGCTTGGCATTGAAACTCTTTATTCAGTTCTTTGAGCAAGCGAAGAACCTAGATGTTTTTGATCTCACAACTGCGATGATCACCCGGGACAGTATTGTTGAGTTTCTTGACTGGCTCGGTTCCGAGCGTAATTGTTCCGCCTCAACGAGGAACAATCGGTTGTCGTGCCTTCGAACCTTCTACAAATATATGGTTACACATAGTGACCCATCCCTATCCTCGATGATGAATGACATCGCTGAAATCCGAAAAACGCAGATCGTTAAGGATCAACCGCCGGTAATACTCACTGAACAAGAGGTTGCGTTAGTATTGGCCGCACCTGACACAAGTACCCGTATTGGTATCCGGGATAGATTTTATCTCACCATGATGTATGATAGTGGCGGTAGGTCCGACGAGATTCTCTCGTTGAAACTGCAGAACATCACTATTACCGGAAAAATCAGTAAAATCCATATCGTCGGAAAGGGAGGAAAGTCTCGAATGACACCGATTTCCGAGAAGGCAACAGCCCTGATGCGCCACTATCTCAAGATATTTCATCCTGCACAGGATAGGAGCCAGTACCTTTTCTACATTGACCGTGACAATATGAAAAGAAAGATGTCTGCAGACAATGCCGCCCGAATCATGGAAAAATACGAAAGAAAGGTAAAACAAGAACATCCTGAGCTGCCTCACCTCCACCCGCATCTCTGGCGTCACACCCGGGCCCAAAATTTGTATAGTGCAGGAATGCCTCTTCCATTGGTTAGTGAATGGTTAGGCCACTCGAATATGGAAACCTCACTGATTTATGCCCATGCCGATGTGGAAATGAAACGAAAAGCAATAGAGAAGGCAACCAGTGGTGAACATTCTTTAGTAGAGAAGGAACTACCAAGATTCATGAATGATAAGGACATCATCAAACAATTGTATGGAATCATCTAAAAATTATTCCGATAGTTTATTCAGTCAGACCAAAATAGTTCTAACACCAGCAAAGACTTGATGACATGGTGGAATAGCGTGTCGGTATTTTTACAGTATCGGTATATGTGGAATCTACTGCACACAGCTCATTCCTCTTCAATCGAGATGCCCGTAACTTCAGCAGTTTCATCCGGTGTGCTTCGGTGATGGATTGCGATAGGAGTGTAATGGTGGGTGGAGTAAGCTCTCTCTTGGAAGGGCTTTTTGTAATTCTCTGCCATCGAGCAACACGGTTGTAGGTGAATCCGGTAACATAGGGAAACATCGCCAAGGTGAGGATATCGTTAACCATCTCCTTGTTCCCACCAAAAACCTCCTCGAGATCTTTTCTGATGCCGGTTTCTCTTGCAACCTGTTCTAGCAACCAGATGTCTCCATAAAAGCGATTGACGTCCTTGCCATCGTAAGCGGGACGCCCTTTGTCTCGTTCTCC
>SLPE01000159.1 GCA_007132145.1 Candidatus Izemoplasma sp. | reverse complement strand
TGGCGCCAATTTTTATGATGCGATTAAAAAAAGTACACATCACAACATTATAATATTTATTCCACAACATCATTAAGGTTACGAATTATAAACTGCGGACTGTTAAAAACAGATACTATTCCCGTCAGAGTAACCTCTCCGGTTGGTACAGGCTCACCGTTAAATGTTGCTTCGTTCCTGATAAATGCTGTAATATTGTTTGTTCCATCACTTATGGTTAGGTTGCCGGTATAAGTACTACTACCGGTAATTGTAACATTATTAAATGTTACCAAAGTTGATTCATATTGCTCCATATTAGATAAAACTTCATTAATAGTTGTGTTAAAAGGAGCTGGTAAAGTCCCGCTACCTAGATAAGTAGCATTACCAATAGGTACACCTACTTGTAGTAGTCCGCTAAATTCAGACAATTCAAGTTGTCCGGCACTTATCCTTATCTTTGACCCGAGAGCATAATCATGTGACGTACTAAACCTTGCCACTATGCCTGCTTCTGAGTCATCCATAATAACAGCACTTAATCCATGTATATTCCCATTTTCATAATCAGAAACGACAACCGCTTCAATTGCAACATTTGGAGGCAATATAGTTGTACCTCCGGCATAAAGATCCCTGATTTCCTGAATAGTAATAATGTTTCCTGAACCATCATCAGTGCATCTATCTCCCTGCATATCAACATCATTAGTAGATCTGATTAATAACTGATAATCGTCTCTATATCTTGAAGCAATAGCAATAACGCTACCGTTACCTTCAGGCAAAATCTCATCGGCAAAGTTGGCAAACCCACTAGTTCTAACGATAATGCTGTTTCCATTGCAATCCATCAAGGTTCTGTTAACGCTGGTAAATTGATTAACAGTATCACCATAAGTATCGCCAAGCTCTGAATATGCGAATTCAACATTTTCAAGCCTTATAAGCTGAGATTGGAACGCATCGCTTTCAATTAGACTAATTGTAACCGTTTCAGGCTCGACAACCGGTTTGGGGTCACCCCAAATTGTAGTTTCACATGCCCATGTAGCAAGTTTTTGAACATTTTTGTCTACATCAACTGAATCAATTTGAAATAAGCTCATGTATTGATTTACAGTGGTATTCCTCAAATTAATGCGCACATAGTCACCTTGGTATATAGCGCCGGGCGACATAAGCCTAAGGTTTATGCCACCGGTAGCATCCTGAACAAATGCAGAACGATAAATATTTCCACTTTTATCATCCATAACAACTGTAGCGAAAACAGAGTAATCTTCCTCAAACCTCTTTGACTGACCATCTGTTGCAAACTCTTTAAGTTGGCTAATTGTAAGCACTTTGTCAGGATCATAAGGGATTTCATTAATATCGGGAGTGTCAAAATCTTTATCAACACAAGCTGTCATTATAATTAGAAGTGCTGCAGATAAAGCTATTAGGATTTTATTTTTTTTCTTCATTTTATATTGTGTTTTATTTTTCAAAATAATATTTTGTTCATTAATTTCAGAACTTACATTCTGAAGGCAAGATTAATGAAAAATGTTCTTCCATACATAAAGAAATACCTTGGAGCAAACCTGTCCACATCTCTGTTGTCATATCTTAATTGTTCAAAACCGCCAATTGAGAAATCAGTATTATTAAATATGTTGTTTACACTAACATTAAGATTGATAAAATACTGACGTCTGATTCTCCAAGATCTACCGGCAAATGCATTAAAAGTATAATTACTTGCCAGCTTTTCCTGTCCAATAACATTTTCCCAAACACCATCTTCAACAACAAAATCAGCAATTGCTTCAGCAGTACGCCTGTCAGGGTTTATGTCAAGATAAATATCATCGAAATAGTTTCCACTAATTCCTACAAACCAAAATCTTGGTGAATTATATCTAAGTCCGGCAGATGCAGCAGTATGCGTCATACCACCAACCTTATAATTTTGCAGATAAACAGTTCTTTCATCAGCAATAATCTCAAAGTCATTGTCCCTGGCAATAGTAACTGTGGGTCTTGAGTTATAGAAGTAATCACCCGTACCTGCTACTATATGTCCTGAAAGAGTTGAAGTAATATTTAAGTCTATCCCAAGCTCAACACCCATATGTCTTTTATCAACACCTGTCATTGTATAATTAACAAAAGAACGCAAATCATCATGGTAGAAACTTCTTGACCAGGTTTGATCCTGGAAGTCAGTTAAAAACACAGTTAGTCTTGACTTAACATTAGGAGAGCGGACAATATAACTCAGGTCACCGCCGTATATAGTTTCACTTGTTAAGCCTCCAACAGTATGATCTCTACTTCTTGGCGACACATAAGAGTTCCAGAAGTATGGAGCTCTTGTCTTGTATATTGCATTCGTTGTTACATAATGTCTTCCCGTAATTTTATATGTAAACCCACCTTTTAGTCCAAAGTTTGTGAAGTTTTGCTTCTCACTGTCTCCATAGGAATTTTCGGGAAATCTTGGGTTTTTCATATTACCTGTACGCCAAAAAGTTGTGTGCGATAAATTGGCCCCCAGATAGAAGTCATATTTTGCAAAAAAGAACTCTGCTTGTGCATAAGCATCATAGTTGTTAATATTTGCAACATAATCATAACCAAACCTATCGCCTTCATATACCAATCGATTAGGGTTATTAACATCAGTTTGTGACATATCAGCATCTGCAAAATCTCTTTCGGCAAACTGGTCAATATCCAACCACCATTCACCACCAAGAAGATCATCAACAACTTTAAATTGATAACCTTCATGAAGTCTTACATTCACACCCCCGCTCAATACAAGATTATTACTGTATAATGATACTACATTAGAGCTTAAAGTAATTCTTCTGTGATCAATACGTCTTTCCTCAAGCATATATTTAGACCGGTTTCCGGTGATAGTATTTCCTTCAATACCATAAGCATCTTTCACTGAAAACAGGTTTTTAGCATTTGCATCATAGAAATCATGCCAATTTAACTGGCCAAATTCAGGGTCATTTAACCACTGATTTGTATAGAATTCAGCCATTGCAGGGTCAGCTGAATAGAAGCTTGGCAAGTACCTGTAATAATCCGGCCTGGGATCGGGAGAGTCATACCAATTAAGGGCCGTTCGGCCTCCTCTTCCCCAGCTTAAACCGGCAGAAGTAGTAATTTGCGTTTTATCGGTAATATCCCAATAATGTGACAGAATACCAATAGGTTGATGATAAGTCCCAACTCGGGCATTTCGTCTTTCA
>SLPE01000036.1 GCA_007132145.1 Candidatus Izemoplasma sp. | reverse complement strand
TGTCCCTACAATAAATGATTGTTCTGTTCATGGTACTGTTGATGGAAATGCATATATTGGCGGATTGGCAGGGGTGGTTGAAAACGCTGTTGTCGAAAGAAGTATATCACTTGCCGATGTGTCAGGAAACGAAAGGTATATAGGCGGTTTAATTGGATACAGCAATACAACACATATAATAGATTGTGCAATGGAGTCAAGAAATGTTACTGGGAGTATATGTGTTGGCGGACTAGTTGGAAAATGCCTTAATTCTATTATTGAAACAAGTAATGTTTTTGGTAATGGCAGAACAAATATCTTGGGAGATGAAAATGTTGGTGGCTTGGTTGGGTCAAATACAGATGATTCACAAATTATAAATAGCAATGTGTTTCAAATACCAAGTATAATGGCGACAAGTTCTTCTGCTGGAGGGATTGCAGGAAATAACCAAAATGCTATAATTAGAACAAACTGTAGAGTATATTTAATTTATCTTTGGTCAAGTAATAATGCAGGTGGAATTGCTGGAAAAAATGAATACTCTATAATAGAAGATGGAAATTCTGTTGAATATTCGGAAATTGGAGGAGAATGTAAAGTTGGAGGTCTCGTAGGATATAATTACTTTTCAAGAGTTACAGAATCACAAGTATTAGGGTTAAACAATCTCAATCTTACATATGTTATAGGTGGCTACTGTATAGGCGGTTTGGTTGGCCATAATCTTGAATCAGATATTTATGACAACATTATTGAAAATCTCTATATTGATGGAGGTTGTGATGTTGCAGAGTTTGTTGGCTCTTTTGAAAGTGGTAACTATGGCAATAATGTTGATAATGGTGGTACTACAGTTGTATGCCAATGCGGTTACTCATGTGGCCCTGATTATAATTACACTGATTGTAACATTTGTAATAGAAAAAATAGTAGAATGACTAACATTGAAACGTCATTTATTACAGATAAAAATATGAATTCTGAATCATTACAAGTTGTAATATTTCCCAACCCTGCTAATGACCAATTAAACATTGCTTCAAATTTAATAATTGAAAGCATTACTTTTTTTAATATTTTAGGACAGACAATCTCAGAAAAAGAAATAAACAGTAAAAATATTGAATTAAATACTGCCTCTTTTATTAGAGGAATATATTTATTAGAAGTTAGAACAAAAGAAGCTATTTTTAAACAAAAAATTTTAATTACACATTAAAATACACAATAATAAAAGAATTGAAAAGCACATAATATATGATTAATAAATTTTTTCAAAGAGAACAGAGGGTTTGTCAAATATTATTATTGTTATTTATAACAATATTTACATACCAATGCAAGAAAAAGGACAAAGAGAATAATAACAACAACAACAACAACAATAATAATAATGAAGTCATAATAACAGCACCGACGGTAACAGATATTGACGGTAATGTCTATAAAACCTGTACCATTGGCAACCAGATTTGGATGGCCGAGAATTTAAACACTATCACGCACGCTTTTGGACAAAGCATGTGTTACGATGGAGATATGCATTATTGCGCATCTTACGGCCGTCTTTACACTTGGGATGCTGCACTCAATGGGGACTCGCCCTTGCAGTGGAAACCCAGAGGCATATGTCCAGAAGGCTGGTATCTGCCGGGTGACCAGCAGTGGGGCATTTTGGAAGTGTATTTAGGTATGCCCCAAGAGGACTTGGATGTATTATTTTACGATCGTGGAACAGATGAAGGGTTTAAACTTATGGCAAGTTATGCATGGCCAGGTTTTCATGGTAGTTCCAATAGTTATGGTTTTGAGGCGTTGCCGGGTGGGCGCAAGCATAAGCACGGTAATTTTGGGATGATTAACAGTGTTGCTTTTTGGTGGACCTCCACAGAAATGGGGAATGGCGCAGTTTACAGAACAATTAGTAGCGAAAGAATTGGTAGAAATTATATTGAAAAAGACTATATGTTTTCTGTAAGATGTGTTAAAGATATTGAATAGAACAAAATTATTAAAATTATTAAAAAATGAAAAGTAAAGAGTATTTATTGTTATATCCAATAATTTTGACTTTATCCGTATCATTGCTTTTATCTTGCAAAAAAGATGAAATAAAAGAGACTGAAAATAACAACAATAACAATGGAATAAACAATAATTTTGAAAATTGCGGAGTTGTTGTTGACGCTAGTGGTAATACTTACAATACAATATTAATCGGGCATCAATGCTGGTTTGTTGAAAATCTTAAAACAGTACATTTTAATGATGGCAGTGCCATACCACATGTAGCTGATGCAAATGAGTGGTCTAATTTAGATGTTTTTACCGGAAATGCTTATAGTTGGTATAATAATAACAGCAGTTTCGGAGATACTTATGGTGCTTTATACAGCCTGTCTGTTGCAACTTCGGGTATGCTTTGCCCTGAAGGATGGCGTGTAGCCAATGATTATGACTGGAGCCTTTTAATAGAGCATCTTTACACAAATGGCTACAATTTTTCATCAGGTATTCCTGCTTATAAAGGAGCAAAGGCACTGGCCTCAAAATCACATTGGAAAACCTCAAATCATGTTGGTGCAATTGGAAATAATCTTTCGTTAAATAACAGAAGTGGGTTTACTGCACTACCCGGAGGTATCCGTTTAGGTGATGGTTCATTTGCTTACATTGAAGAACAAGGCTATTGGTGGTCAATATATTATGGTACTGTAGGTTATCTTGGTAGTTGTCGCATTATGATTTATAGTAATAATAGTGTCGTAAAAGTTAGAAGTCAATCGGAGCGGGTAGGATTATCTGCCCGTTGTATTAAAAACTGATGAGGTTTCAATGTTGTAAAATTCTACAACTTCTTTATTAAAGATTTATTTCAAGTTAGATTTTATTTGTTTATTAAAACTTGTAAAAAAACGGTTTCGCAGTCATACACCAAGTCATTTTACTGTCAGCTATTCAGTTTTACGATTCAAGGAGGGTTTGCCTTTCAAGTAACCACTTCGTTGTCAGCTTGCACTGTCGGGTTCCCACTTGCCCATAACGGCTGAGGCTAAAAGCTGGCGGGCATTTTGGAGCACTTTACTGTCAATCTGCGATAAAGTTTATTAGTTGTAATACCTTTCAAACTACCACTATCTGCCCGCTTGATTTTAGCCTTTGTGTGTGCCCTACATGAGCAGTGCACACTTGTCGGTAGTTATTGAAAAATTTCAAAAATACAAATTAATTTGATATAACCAAACGACAAGTGTATTTTTCCAGAGGGTGAAAGTCCCT
>SLPE01000203.1 GCA_007132145.1 Candidatus Izemoplasma sp. | reverse complement strand
GCCGGCACCGTGCACGGCTCATTGCAAGCAGGTGCGCTGACCTCGACCTACACCGCCTCGCAAGGTTTGTTGCTGAAGATGCCGAACATGTACAAGATCGCCGGTGAACTGCTGCCCGGCGTCATTCATGTCTCCGCACGCAGCATCGCCGTACAAGCGTTGTCGATTTTCGGTGATCACCAAGACGTCATGGCCGTCAGACCGACCGGATTCGGGTTGCTCGCCTCTGGCTCGGTACAACAGGCGATGGACCTTGCCGGTGTCGCACATCTGTCCGCGATCAAAGCGAGTGTTCCGTTCTTGCATTTCTTCGACGGCTTCCGGACATCGCACGAAGTCAACAAAGTCGAAGTCATGCCTTATGAAGTCTACGACAAACTTCTCGACCACGACGCCGTCAAAACCTTCCGTCAACGGGCGATGAACAGCGTGAGACCGCTTACGCGAGGGTCTGCGCAAAATGACGACGTCTACATGCAAGCCCGCGAAATCCAGGAGAAGTTCTATACCGATTTGCCCGACGTTGTTGCTCACTACTTAGAAGAAATCAGCAAAGAGACCGGACGCGACTACGCGCCATTCGTCTATTACGGCGATGAAGACGCCGAAGACATCATCGTCGCCATGGGCTCGGTCACGGAAACGGTCCGCGAGACGATCGATTTCTTGCGCAACAAGGAAAACCGCAAAATCGGTCTCGTCACTGTCCATCTCTATCGCCCCTTCAGTGTGAAACACTTGAAGGCCGTCGTGCCCAAGAGCGTTAAACGCATCGCCGTCCTCGACCGCACGAAAGAAAGCGGCTCCGCCGGAGAACCGTTGTACCTCGATATCCGCAACGCCTACTACGGCGATGCCGACGCCCCCGAAATCATCGGCGGCCGTTACGGCCTCTCGAGCAAGGACACGACCCCGACACAAATCGTCGCCGTATACGACAACCTCGCCGGTGAGCGCAAGAACCGCTTCACCATCGGCATCGTCGACGACGTCAACGACACCTCGCTCCCCTTGGGAGAAGAAGTCGACGTCTGTTGCGAAGGGATGACGGAATTGCTCTTCTACGGTTTCGGCAGTGACGGAACCGTCGGCGCGAGCAAGAACACCATCAAGATCATCGGGGAGAACACCGACCTCTACGGCCAAGCATACTCGAGTTACGACTCGAAGAAATCGGGCGGCGTGACGAGAATGCACTTGCGTTTCAGCGACAAGCCGATCCGCAGCACCTATCTTGTCAACCACCCCCATTTCGTGTCTTGTTCAAAAGATTCCTATTTGCACCTGTACGACATGATCGGCGGACTGCGTGAGGGCGGAACGTTCTTGCTCAACACGGTGGAGAAACCCGAAAACGTCGAGAAGATCCTGCCGAACAACGTAAAACGTCAACTCGCCGAAAAGAACGCAAAACTCTACATCATCAACGCCGTCAAACTCGCTGAGGACATCGGTCTCGGTGAACGCATCAACACAATCATGCAGTCGGCGTTCTTCGCTTTGAACGAACAGATCATGCCATATGAAAAAGCGAAGAAACTGATGAAGACGTACGCGGAGAAAGAATACGCCCGCAAAGGCAAGGACATCGTCGAGCAGAACAATCGGGCGATCGACAGCGGTCAAGAAGGGCTCATCGAAGTCGAAGTCAAAGCTGCTTGGAAATCCCTCGAAGACGACCCCGTCGTCGTCGACGACACGAAACCCGCCTATGTCCGCGACATCGCCGAGCCGGTCAACGCCATCAAAGGCTACGACCTTCCGGTCTCGGCATTCGAGCCATACTACGACGGCACCATGGAAGCGGGCTCGACGCAATACGAGAAACGCGGTATCGCCAACTATGTACCCGAATGGATCAAGGACAAGTGCATCCAATGCAACCAGTGTGCGTTCGCCTGTCCCCATGCGGTCATTCGCCCCTTCTTGCTCACGGAAGAAGAGATGGAAGACGCGCCCGAAGGGCTCAAGACCCTCGATGCTCGCGGAAAGGGGCTCGAAGGCCTCAAATACAAGATTCAGATTTCGACCCTCGATTGTACCGGCTGCGGCGTGTGCATCCAAGTTTGTCCGGCAAAACCCGATAAAGCGCTCAAACTGAGTCCGATCGCGACAGAAATCGAACGCGGTGAAGTCAAGAACGCCGACTACTTGTTCAATCACGTTTCATACAAGGACAACCTCGTCCAAAAGACCAACGCCAAAAACAGCCAGTTCGCGAAACCGTTGTTCGAGTTCAGCGGCGCTTGTGCCGGATGCGGAGAAACGCCCTATATCAAACTCGTCACTCAGATGTTCGGCGAGCGGATGATGATCGCCAACGCCACCGGCTGCACCTCGATTTACGGCGGCAGTTTCCCGGCGACGCCGTACACGAAAAACGACGAAGGGCGCGGTCCCGTATGGGCGAACTCGCTCTTCGAAGACAACGCGGAATTCGGATTCGGCATGCGCATGGCGAGCAAGACGATGCGCGACCGCCTCCAGACCGTCGTTTCGGAAAACATGGACGCGCTACCGGAGGAAGCAGCCGAATTGTTCAAACAGTGGCGTGAACACCGCGAAGACGGCGACAAGACCCTTGAACTCTCCCGCGCGTTGATTCCGTTAATCGACAAAATGGAAGGCGATCTCGGAGATACGCTCCGTGAACTGAAAGATTACATCGTCAAACAATCGCAATGGATCATCGGCGGTGACGGTTGGGCCTACGACATCGGCTTCGGCGGTCTCGATCACGTCATTGCGAACAACGAAGACGTCAACATCTTGATTCTCGACACCGAAGTCTATTCCAACACCGGCGGACAATCGTCGAAAGCGGCCCCGACCGGCTCGATCGCGGCATTCACCGCAGCCGGCAAGGACGGGAAGAAGAAAGACCTCGGCGCGATCGCGATGAGCTACGGCCACGTCTACGTTGCGCAAATATCGCACGGCGCCAGTCAACAACAAGTCCTGCGCGCCATCCGGGAAGCGGAAGCGCATCCCGGACCGTCCGTCATCATCGCCTACAGCCCCTGCATCGCACACAAGATAAAAGGCGGTCTGACCTATTCCAACGCTCAGGCGCGTCTGGCGACCGAGTGCGGATACTGGCCGACATACCGCTACAACCCCGCGCTTGAAAAAGATGGCAAGAATCCTTTCCAGATCGACTCGAAAGACCCCGACTGGAATCTCTACAAGGAATTCCTGATGAACGAATCGCGCTATGCGCAACTGTTCGACATCAACCCCGAGCGCGCCGAAGAACTGCTCAACCT
>SLPE01000083.1 GCA_007132145.1 Candidatus Izemoplasma sp. | reverse complement strand
GGCGTCGCCACGGCATCGCCGCTCTTGAGGGCGATCGTGAACACCAGCGTCTGCAGTTCCATCTCTTCCGTATCTGTGAACAGTTGCATCATGTCGATGTGGACATGCAAGACGCCCGGTTCTTCGGGATCGAAGGTGATGAGGACGTCCATGTCTTCGAAGTATTCATCGAGCATCGCCGCATCGATGAGCAACTGCGAAGCGAACGGCTCGATGACGATGACGTCTTCCAGATGAAGATGCATGTCGAAATAGTGAAGTTGGCTCATCCACGGACAGAGATCATCGCTCAAGAAATCCCCGACGATGAGGCCGAGCGTTTCCGGTTTCATCGTCATCCACATACCGACATGGTCGTCATCGGTCACGAACGCATCCAAGTCGGTGTTCGGATGGCCTCCGTACAACGCGAGGTCGAGATAGGCCATGAAGCGTTCCATGTCGTCGAGCAAGGTCGCGTATTCGAGCACCATCAGCGGCGTGAACAGCGAAGCTTGCAAAATCGCGTCGTCGATCAACGTTTCGATGACTTCATCGGTTTCGACCATCAAATCGATCAAGGATTTGATTTCGCCGTCGGGCAAAGTATGGTAGTGTTCGATGAAACGTCCTTCGACCATCGACAAGACGAGTGCGTTGAAGTCGAACGTTTCCGCTTCCGTGCGCAACGCCGCCAAATCGAGCGCCTCAAACGTCGCACGCATCGGTTCGAGGAACGCATGCAGTTCCGGCTCATAGATTTCGAAGTCTTCCATGATCATATCGAAGAACATCATCATCGCCGCATGGAGAAAGTCTTCGGTGCCGACGAAAACGACGAGCGGAAAATCGCCGTCGACAACGGCTTCGAACGTCTCGGCTTCCAACTCGGTCACCTCGGCGAGAACCGCCAACACACCGTCGGTGTCCAAGAGGTCCCGATAATGCGCGACAGGGAAGCCCGCCGAAGACAGGTCCTCTTCGAACTCGTCGAAGTGATAGCCGAGCGCGCCTTCGTACATGTCCATCAGATAGGCTTCGAAAAACGCCGTGTCGACATCGAGCAACACGCCGACGAGCGCGTTAAGATCAAAATCGAACAAAGCGTCGATCAAAGCTTGCATATCGAGATTCAACGCCTCGTAATCACTTTCATCGAAATAGAAAGGATCCCCGGTGAACATCTCGAAAACAAGATCGTCCAAGTCTTCGAGTTCAGGGACTTGGTGAACGACCAAGGTCTTGAGCATCCGTTTCATCATGTCGAACTCGACAAGCGAAGCGAGCGAATCGTCATGGCTGAACTTCAACCAGTCTTCATCGATGCCCGAGAGGTCGCGCATCTCTTGCAAAATCGATCGACTTTGAGGATCGACGATGTCGAGAAACGATTCGAACTTGCTGAGGTTGACATAGATGTCGACCGTTTCACCGACTTGGCGCACCATGAACTCCATGTCGAACACATCCATCTCGAACTCTTCTTCGACAAGTGAACCGTCATGATACAACTTGTACTCATGAAACAGTTCCGATTCAACCAGGATGTGGACAATGCCGCCTCCCATAAGCTTCTGCGAGCGCATCGTCAAAGTTTGATCGACCGTCGAATTCCATAATTCCAGGACGGATGTCTCACCGATGAATCCTTCCCAGGCGTGTTCATTGACGAAGTGCATCGAAAAGGCGATTTCAGCACTGTCGGAAAGGTGCATCGTTTCAATCATGTCATCGATCAAGTCGAAGGAGCCGTCCCAAGCCGCCACGATTTCAGCGGCACTAGACGGTTCCGTCGTCGGGTCGGGCGTGACATCCGGCGTCGTCGGGTCGGGCGTGACATCCGGTGTCGTCGGAGCCGGGGCGGTGACCGTGTCGTCGGTTGTCTCGTCGTCACGGCATCCGGCCATGGTGAAGGAAAACAGCAATAACAATACCAACACAAAGGTTTTCTTCATGATAGCCTCCCATTTGAATTTGTGAAACGTGAACGGTGACACGCCCTATTATACCATAGCGCGACAAAAATACGAATGTCTCCCCGCCCAGAGGCCTGAGACACACGATGAACCCTTGACGCTCGCAAAAGAGGATGGGGATGATGCGAAGAAGGTCCGTCGTTTCATGAGAAATCGGTTATAATGGAATCGAAAGGAGGCCTCCGATGCGACTTCTCTTCTTAGAGCAATTCCGGCGTCACGTGAAGAACCCGTTCTACTTTTTGATTCTGGCGTTCACGTTTTCCGTCGTCGTCATCAGCTATACGAGCGTCTCCTTGATGGTATCGCGCCTTGTCGCTCCGCTTGAGACGTATACAGAAACCCACCGTCTCGCCGATTTCACGGTCACGATGGGACAAATAGAAGTCGAACACTTGAGCGGACAACAACACAAGACGTTGTGCGAAGATCTCTACGCGACCCCCGACAAGGTGCTCGAACTCGGAAAATGCATCCTCTACTACGATTCGCGCGACCCCGACCGCGAGAAGACGAATGAACTGAACCGGATGTTGCAAGCGTCCCTCCTCGAACGCCCCGATGTCGCCGAAGCGTTTTACGCGACGATGATGGACCCGATTCGCGAACTCGACACCTTCGAGTTCGAAATGTCGCTCGACATGTTGCTGAGCGAAGGCGACAGGCATTATCGTTTCATCAGCATCAACGAACACATCAACACCCCGTACGTATCAGCCGGACGCCTTCCGGAAGACGCTTCGGAAATCGGCATTTTCGAAGCGTTCGCTCATAAAAACGACATCGCCTTGGGCGACACGGTGACCTTCGGCGGTCGTCAGTTCGACGTCGTCGCCTTCATGGTGCAAGTGAACTTCACCTTGCCTTCGATCCGGCAGACGTTCAGCACCTTCGACGCAGAAAAGGAAACCCTCGTCTGGGCGCTCGACGAGGCGATTTACGCGTTCGAATCGCCCTATCGTGTCCATTATTACGGTCGTGGCGACATCGAAGCCTTGATGGCGGATTTCGAAGTCAGCGACGTCTTCAACGTCGATTTGCGCATGTTCGGCCGGAACATGCACATGATTCGACAAATCGTCCCGACCGAATACAGCTTCAACGCCCGCACGGTATTTCATGAAACCCGATTGACCGACATGATCGCGCGCGCGTTTTTCGTCGTCTTTTTCGGACTTGCGCTCTTGTTGACCACATCGATTCTCGCGAGGTTGTTCGAACGCCAACAGCGAACGCTTTCGATCCTGACCGCGCTCGGTATCCAAAAATGGAAAATCACCTGGGCGATGACGACCTTGACGACGCTATTGAGTGTCGTCGT
>SLPE01000094.1 GCA_007132145.1 Candidatus Izemoplasma sp. | reverse complement strand
TGTCGCTCAACGAGCACATCGGCGTCGGAAAACCTTGGGACCTCGATCGACGCGATACCCGCCTTTCCTTGTTGCAACCGTACAAAGAATGGTACAGCGGCACGGCCGACGCCGTTTTGCAAAACATCGATTTCGTGAAACGTTCGCGTGCGAAGTATGTGCTCATCCTTTCCGGTGACCATGTCTACAAGATGGATTATCGGAAGATGATCGCGCATCATGACCGGACGCAAGCGAAGTTGACGATCGCCGTTCAGCCCGTACCATGGGAAGAAACACACCGCTTCGGCATCTTGAGCACCGATGAGGAGACTCGCATCACGAAGTTCAGCGAGAAACCGAAAAAAGCCGACAGCAACTTGGCGTCGATGGGCATCTATGTCTTCGACCGTGACATGCTCATCGAAACGCTGGAATCCTTGAAGATGGAAGACCTCGATTTCGGAAAACATGTCATTCCGCATCTCTTGGGAGAAACCGATGTCTTCGCCCACATCTTCGACGATTATTGGAAGGACGTCGGCACCTATGACGCCTATATGGAAGCCAACCTCGAACTGACCGAAACGGTCGACAAGGTGCCCCTTGACATGTACGACCGGGCATGGAGGGTCTATACTCGAAGCGAAGAACTGCCCGCCGCCAAGTTCGGTTCGAAAGCCGTGGTCAATCAAGCCTTGATCGCCAACGGGTCGATCGTCGCCGGAGAAGTGTATCGTAGCGTGTTGAGTCCCGGCGTCATCGTCCATCCCGGCGCGATCGTTCGCCGTAGCGTGATTCTCAACGATTCCGAAATCATGCCGGGCGCCGTCGTTGAAGACGCGATCATCGACAAGAACGTCGTCGTCGGTTTCGACGCGAAGATCGGCCATGGAGACGATTACACACCGAACAAAGAAGCGCCGGAACTGCTCGAAAGCGGCATCAATGTCATCGGCAAGGGCATTCGCATCCCCGAGCGTACCGTCATCCAACGGAATTGCCGCATCTTTTCCGATGTCGTCATCGAAGACGCCGTCTTGGAAAGCGGCACGACGCGACGTCCCTGATCCGTTTTTGAAAAAAGGAAGACATGCAAAGGGGCGTCCCGCTCGTACCGGGACGCCCCGTTTTGCAAAAAGGCTTCGTTTTTCAGTCTTCAAGGGTTTCGATATAGGCTTCGACGGCTTTCAAGTAGTCGACCGGCGGCCGGAAGCCGCACTTGACGGTGTATCCGTCTTTGACGATTTCGTCGTAAGTGATCGATTTTCGTCCTTTCTTCGCCCGTTCGGCATAGGTCGCCAGCGGTTCGCAACCGAGAAGGTGGACAGTGTCGCGTTTTCGGAAGTAGATGAGCAGAAATGCGACCCCGCCATGGGCGTGGACGTTCTTGAGGTGCGTCAGCTGGTGCGCGTGGACGTTCTTGAGCGGAAACGACGTCATGCTTTGCGATTCCTTGACATCGAAATCGATGTAGCGCCCTTTGTAGATGCCGTTGTAATCGGTCGTCGATGGCGTGCGGTAGTAGGCCTCGGTGATTTTCGCTTGCGACCGCGAAGGATAGTCGACGCCGACGATTTGTACCGGTGTCGGTTTCTTGTGGATGACGGCTTTGTCATGCGCGAGGTAATGACGGTTGGATTCGTCGACGAGCGCTTCGAACGCCATGCCGCGGTTACGCGTATCGCGTTTGCTTTCGACATAGTTCGGTTTTCTTGTCGGATACTTGATCATTTGAACATCACCGTCTTCAGTTTACCATAAACGGGTCTTATCGAAGCGTCTCTTAAAAATCTTTTTTATAGAATGTCTTCTATGATATAATGAGATAAGTGAAACACGGAGGAGGCTTTCGTGTGGCAAAAATCGAAGTATTCGCCCTCGGTGGCTTGGGCGAAAATGGAAAAAACATGTATTGTCTCGACATCGACGGAAAACTTTACATTCTCGACGCCGGTCTCAAATATCCGACGCGAGAACTATACGGCGTCGACGTCGTCTTGCCGGACTTCAAATACTTGGTTGAAAACAAGGATCGCATCGTCGCCCTTTTTCTCAGTCACGGTCATGAAGACCATATCGGCGCGGTCCCGGCGCTTCTCAAACGCCTGGACATCCCGGTTTACGGCAGTTTTTTCACCTTGGCGCTGCTCAAGGACGCGATGAAGGAACAAGACATGAACCCCGAAACGTATACTCTCGAAGAAATATCCAACCGGAGCTTGCTCGAGTTCCACGGCGTGAATGTCGGTTTCTATCAAACGACGCATTCGATTCCGGAATCGTACGGCATCGTTGTGACGACCGAAGACGGCGCCATCGTCTACAGTTCCGATTACACCTTCGACCAAAACGTCGACGATGCCTATAAAACGAATTTCAAACGACTCGCCGACGTCGCTTCGAAGAATGTCCTGGCTTTGCTCGGTGAAAGTCTGGGCGCTGAACGACAAGGGCATTCGCATACGAGCGGAAATCTCGACCGCGCGCTCAATCAGGCGTTTTTCAAAGCGGAAAAACGCGTTGTCGTCTCAACGTTTTCGACGGATCTGTTCCGAATCCAACGGGTGATCGACATCGCCATCAAGTACGATCGTTCGATCGCCTTGATCGGCCGTCGCGCGCAACGGATGGTCGACATCGCCCTCAAACTCGGATACTTGAAGATTCCGGAAGAAAAACTGACGACGTTGAAGTTCATCGACGACAAGAACAAGAATCTTCTCGAAGACGCGCTCATTCTCGTGACCGGAGACCGCCACGAACCTTTCTACATGTTGCAACGCATGGTGCGGAAACTCGACAGGCTCATCCATCTCAACGAGACCGATACGGTCATCGTGATGACACCGCCTGTTCCGGGAACGGAGATGATCGCCGCGCGAACGCTCGACGTCCTCTACCGCAACGACATCAAAGTCGTTGAAATCGACAAGAACAGCCTTCCGCCCGCACATGCGGCTAGCGAAGACATCAAACTGCTCATCAGCATTCTCAACCCTAGGCACATCGTCCCCGTCATCGGGGAACATCGACACATGTTCGCGTTGAAGAAGATCGCCGCAGGACTCGGCTATGCACCGAACAACATCCATGTTCTCGAAAACGGCGAAGTCCTCAGTTTCGTCGACGGCGTCGCACAAGAGAAGACCCGTTCAATCGGCAGTGGCGACGTGCTCGTCGACGGCATCCTCGAAGGGGATTTGAATGAAATCGTCCTTCGTGACCGTGAAATCCTTTCACAAGACGGGCTGATGTTCATCGTCGCCAACATCGACGTCAAGGCGAGGCGCATCCTCGGCGACATCGA
>SLPE01000141.1 GCA_007132145.1 Candidatus Izemoplasma sp. | reverse complement strand
TGTCGAGACTGAAGAAATCGTCGCCTTCTTGTAACCTCTCCATGTCCCTCACGACGGTTTCGAGTCGTTTGATGCCGTTTTCGGAAATGTTTTGTGCGCATAACTGGACGGCGAGGCTGTCGAGGGCGCGACGGACCGCGAGCAGTTCGAGATAATCGGTGTTGTGTAACAACGTCGGAATGAAGACGGACAAGTAATTGTCGCTGCTCGGTTTGTTGACGTAGGTGCCACCGCCCTTTTTTTTCGTGACGAGTCCGATGGCGCTCAATTTTTCGATGCCGGCACGGACGGACACGCGGCTCACATTCAGCTGTTCACACAGTTTCGCCTCGCTCGGCAAACGCATTCCGGGCTGGATTTCACCGGAAATGACGAGCTTTTCGATGTAGTCGTAGACGATTTGCGATTTGCTTTTCTTTTTCATGGTCGCCTCCGGAATGCGTTTTTGCACTTGAACCTATGATACAACTCACCATCTTTTTACCACATGCACGGCTTTTTTTCAAGCCTTGAATCCCGACGGAATCGATGAAATGAAAAACGTCGCTCCGCCGTGAGGGCGAAGCGACGTGTGTCACGTGTCTCGTTTGCAGGTGTTGATGCCGAGTAGCTGATAGAGCGCGCACCAGGATATGCCTGCCGTGAAAGCGAGAATGACGGCGGGGATGAGCAAGAACCACGCCCAAGTCCAATACGGATTGATCAACACGGCGGCGACAACGAGAACGATGGTGACGATGTAGCGGATGGTCTGGTCGAGTTTTCCGACATTGGGTTTCATCAAGACACCTCTTCCATGAATGGTATGGTCTTTGGATGGACATTTTCATTTTACCACATTTATCCGGGTTCTTTGAATTTTTATCGAACCGAGTCAAGTCGTCCGGAACTGGTTCGTATAGAGTCGGTGGTAATACCCTTGTCTAAAGAGCAACTCTTCATGGCTTCCGCTTTCGATGATTTCACCGTCTTTGAGGACGATGATGCGGTCGGCCTTGACAATGGTGGACAGTCTGTGTGCGATGATGAACGTCGTACGGTTCTTCATGACAACGTCGATGGCCTTTTGAATGCTCTGTTCGGTCTGGGTGTCGACCGAGCTCGTCGCTTCATCGAGGATGAGAATCTTGGGGTCGGCGAGCAGTGCGCGAGCGAAACTGATCAACTGCTTTTCGCCGACGCTCAAACGGGCACCGCCTTCGCCGACTTCGGTGAGGTATCCGGCATCGAAGCGGCGGATGAAACGATCGGCCTCGACCATCTCCGCTGCGGCGACGACTTCTTCATCCGTCGCTTCGAGACGGCCGTATCGGATATTTTCCATCACGGTTCCGCTAAACAGGTGGGGTGACTGCAAGACATAGCCGAGCTTATCGTGCAACCAGCCGATCGAGCGGTCCTTCATCGGACGTCCGTCTATGAGGATTTCTCCCGATGTCGGTTCGTAGAAACGACAGATCAAGTTGACGACGGTGCTCTTGCCGGCTCCGGTATGGCCGACGAGCGCGATGCTCTGGCCACGGGGAATGTCGAGATTGAAATCGCGTAATACGGCCTCGCCCTTGTCGTATTTGAAGGATACGTTCTTGAAAGAAATATCGCCATCGAGCGGTTCCCAGTTCTCTCTTTTCGGCTGGGTCAGCGTGCCGTAGCGCTCGATGACGTCGTCCCGGTCGTAGATGTCAGGTTTTTGCTCGATGAGCGACATGACCCGTTCCGCACTCGCCTGCGCTTGTTGGAAGCGAGCGAGAATGTTGGCGAGTTGCATGACGGGTTCGAAGAACTGTGCGACGTAGCTGACGAAGACGTAGAGTGTTCCGACCGTAATCGCGCTGTGGACGTGGACTTCGAGTCCGCCATAGTAGAAAACCAAGGCCGTCGCGATCGATGCGATGAAAAGGATGGTGGGGAAATAGAGCCCGGCGAAAATCGCGGCGCGGATCGAATGGCGCTTCATCGATGATGTGAGACGATCGAAATCACGGAAGTTGTTGTCTTCGAGTACGAGCGTCTTCGTCGTTTTCGCGCCCGTGATGCCTTCGTTGAACGCGCCCGTGATCCGCGAGTTCTGTTTGCGGATGTGCCGAAACGCCTTCAGGATGCGTCGGCGGAAGTAAATGCTTGCGATAATGAGAAATGGGAGGACACTCAAAGTGATCAGCGCCAGTTTGACGTTGATGAGGAACATGACGACAGTGATGGCGATCATCATCAGGAAGCCCCAAGCGAGGTCGATGAGACCCCAGGAGAGAATATCGCTCAAGTTCCTTGAATCGCTCGTCATGCGTGCCATGATCCAACCGACGGGTGTCCGGTCGTAATAGGAAAATGGCAGGTTTTGCAGTTTTTCGAAGGCGTCCTTGCGAATCGAGTAGGCGAGTTGGTTCTGGATCTTTCCGGCGACGCGGATGAACACGTAGACCATTGCGGACAAGACGATGATGTAGGCGACATAGACGAGAATGAATATCGGAAGTCTCGAGAGGTCGCCCTCTTCGATGATCGAATCGATCGCATAGCGGTTGATCAACGGATAGGCGACATCGACCGCCGCGAGGACGATGACGGCGACCATCCCGATCGCGAACGGTTTCTTGAGCGGTTTCATGTAGGCGAAAATCCGTTTCCAGATCCGGAAGTCGAACTTCATGTCCGTATAGCTTTCTTCTTCGAAGTAACTCATTCGGGATTCCCCCCTTCATGCCCGTCCTTCGGTCCCTTGCCGGCGTCGATCGCGGTCTGGATCCGCCAGAGTTCGGCATAATGCCCGTTTTTGGCGACGAGGTCCTCGTGTGACCCGCTCTCGATGATCTCGCCTTTGTCCAGGACGATGATGCGGTCCGCTTCTTTCGCCGATATGATGCGGTGGGTGATGATGACGACTGTCGTATCCTTCCAATAGTTGGCCAAGGCATGTCTGATCTGGATGTCCGTTTCCGTGTCGACCGCTGAAAGGGAATCGTCGAAAATGAGAACCGGCTTGTCATCAAGCAACATCCGCGCGATCGCGACACGTTGCTTTTGTCCACCGGACAAAGTGACGCCCCGCTCACCGACAACGGTGTCGTAGCCGGCTTCGAACTCGAGAATGTCCTCGTGCACCCGCGCGATGCTCGCCGCGTTGAAGACTTTGTCCTTGCCGGCATCACGGTCGATGATGCCGATGTTGTCATAGACGGTTTTCGAGTAGAGGAACGGCTCTTGTAAAATGATGCCGATGTTTTTTCGGAGCCACTTCTTGTTGATGGTGTTGATGTCCTTGTCGTCGAGATATATCGTGCCGCTACTGGCTTCC
>SLPE01000046.1 GCA_007132145.1 Candidatus Izemoplasma sp. | reverse complement strand
CAGCGGTAAAAGGCCGACCGCATAGGCGATGAACGTCGTGACGGCCGACTCATACCAGGCGATGTCGATCGACAAGGACGCGACCACAAGGTGGAACTTGAGCGCGAACAACGCCCAGATGATCAAGGACAGAAGCACTAAGAAGACGTTTTCCCCGGGTCGATTCTTGAGTGCGATGCGGAGGGTCATCATCGTTTCCCGAAATCGCCCTCTTCTCGTTCCGGCAACGTCTTTCTTGACGAAAAACCTCAGAAGGAAGATGATGACCACCGCGATGACGATCACGGCGATCCATCCCGTCATCAAACCTTGTCGAAAGGCGACAGGAAGACGTGAATAGGCGAGTACAAAGGCAAGGAGCGCCAACAATGCGAAGGTCGTGAAACTGTACACTTTTTGCATGAGCAACACCGGCGCCGTCGAAGACACCGACAGACCCTGCGATTTCAAGTACAACAGTTTCGCGCCCTCGCCACCCGTTTTCATCGCCGGCGTGACGCTTTCGAAAAACGTCCCGATCAAGTTCATTTCCAAAACCGTCTTGAAAGGCACACTCACTTCGGCCGCCTGGAACAACGTCTTCCATTGAAGCGCTATGAGCGATACGGTCACGATTTGCAAGCAGACGAGCACGATGATGGTTCCGACGCCGAGTCGTTCGAAGGCGTCGAGCAGTGAGGTCGCATCCGTCCTCAAGAGTACCGAGACGACAAGAAAGAGAGCGCCGGCGACGCCGGCGATACGGATCAGACGACGAAAAGGCATGTTCTTCGCCCCGTTTCCACGATTTGTCGCGTCGCCGGCGGCCGGTTACGGAAACGACATACGATACGGGTGCCCTTTCGCGCCGTATCGAAAATGTGTGCGAGGACGGCCGGACATGGCACCACTTGCCTGGCGATGAAGACGACGGAGAAGTCGTCGAGGTTCAAAGATTGCCCTTCTTCGCAACGACACGTCAAGTTCGAAGACTCTTCCGCGACGAATCGCTCCGCGATTTCGACCGCACGGGGGTCACAATCGATGACCGTCGTTTTCGCACCGCTCATCTTTTCGAGCAAGAGTGCGCTCATCGGCAACGGACCGCCTCCGATAAAGACGACGCGGTCGCTTTCTTGGATGTTCGCAAGGGCGATTTCGCGCTTCAGGACCGAACGATAGTAGATTTTCGCGAGACACTTCAAGACTCGACCATGGGCGGCGATTTTCTCGAAACGTCTTGTCATGGACATCAGCACATCACATCACCACATTGAGGAGGAGTTGGATGAGTCCGCCGAAAAAGAAGGCGATCAGAAACGTCGAAACGGCGATGGCGAGGGAAATGCGCGCACCGAACTCCTTCACGAGGATGAAGAAGACCGAAATGCACGGCAAATAGAACAAGGCGACGACCGAGCCGGTGATCAGCTGGACTGTCGTCAAATCCATCTCGAGTAGGGGCATGACCGCGAGTTCGCGTCGGACGATGCCGAGAATCAACGACAAAGAGGCGTCCGCCGGCAAGTCGAGCCAGCCGACGACGAGCGGTTCGAGCGCTCTCCCGACGACGACGAGCAGTCCGGTTTCGGCAAGGAGCGCAGCGAGGAGGATTCCGATGAACATCGGGCCTTGCGCCTCTTTGATGAAATGTTTGAGTTTCAAGGTGATTTTACGGCGTAACGTCTTTCCGTGCGGGATGAGCAAGTTGGGAATCTCGAGAATCAAAGGACGACTTCGCCCTTTCAACACCTTGTTCATCAAGATGCCGCTCAAAGCGATCGCTGTCAACGAGACGAGATAGACGAACACGAGCGCGAATACGGAGCGGTCGCCGAGCAAAACGATGAAGGCGCCGGTTTGAGCCGTGCAAGGCACGGCGATGGCGATCAATGTCGCGACGATGATGCGTTCGCGGCGACTTCCGGCGGCACGTGTGCCCAAGATGGCCGGCACGGCGCATCCGTATCCTATTACGAAAGGGATGATGTTGCTGCCGGGGAGACCGATTTTGCGGAAGACGCCGTCCATGAGGACGCCGAGTCGAGGGAGATAGCCACTGTCTTCGAGAAAACTGAAGACGACGAAGAACAAGAAAACGTAGGGCAGGATGAGCGCGAACGGCCATTCCACCATCTTGATCAGCACACCGTATTCGCCGATGAGGACGTTTCGAAATACGGATTCCGGCAACCAGCCTTCGAACAAGTGGGTGATGAACGGGATATAGTAGTTGTTGACGAGGGGAAGGAGAATCAAGGACCGCAAGGCCATGCCGCCGCCGACGATGATGCCGACGGCTGCCGCGAGAACTAGAAACATGATCGGCAACCCCGTCTTGGGTTTGATACAGCTATCCCCGAAACGTTCGAGAAAGGAAGGACGGACATCGTGTTCGGTGACGACGCGACCGGCGATGTCTTCGCTCTTTCCGAGCGGGTCATCGGGGGCCGTGGCGACCGGCGGTTCATCATAAGAGAAAATCGCTTCCTTGAGTCGCCCGATACCTTCGTTCCTGACGGCGACGGTCACATAGACGGGGGCACGAAGATGTTCGGACAACTGTTCGCTATCGATGCGGATGCCCCGTCTTTGAGCGACATCGCTCAAGTTGAGAACGTAGATGATCGGGATGCCGTACGCTTGCAGGTCGAAGGCGAGATGGAGATTGCGTTCGAGATGGGTCGCATCGAGTACGCAGACGATCAAGTCCGCGCCGCCTTTCAACATGTCGACGGCGACGGCTTCCGCTTCCGAGTTCGCCTTGAGCCCGTAGACGCCGGGCACGTCAATTAAAAGGGCTTGACGGCCTTGATGGCGGATCAGCCCTTCATGATATCCGACGGTGGTGCCGCTGTAGTTCGCAGTGACGGTTTCGAGTCCGCTCAGGCGGTTGAAGATGACGCTTTTGCCGACGTTGGGATTGCCCATGAGCAAGACTTTACGCAAAGGTTCGCGTCGGTGCGAAGTCGTGTCCTTATCGTGACGATGCATCATTCGACCACTTTGGCTCCGATACGGTCGGCGAGTGTCTTGTCGAGTGCGATGTCGCGTTTTTTGACGCGAATCACGATTGGACCGCCCATCGGCTGTTTCGCGACGACGCTGACTTGTAGTCCGTCACGAATGCCGATCGCATGGAGCATGCGGTCGGTCGGACAATTGTCAAGAATGTATCTATGATGCTTCTTCCCTGCGTAAAGTGTCATGTTCATCGCCACTTTCATGATGTGTTATGAGAAGTTCAATTTTCATTATAGATGAAGAAAGCGACCATTGCAAGAAAATTATAAAAAATATAAATAAGCATATAATTAAAGT
>SLPE01000077.1 GCA_007132145.1 Candidatus Izemoplasma sp. | reverse complement strand
TGATTTTAACACAGGGACCGCAAAATAAAAAGGAAAACCGCCGTTTTCCTTTTTATCAAAAGCTTGCAGAACTCAATCCCTGATGCGACTGAGAATCTCGAACAACGTGTTCGAATGTTCATTGGATATGAAGCGATAGACTTCTCTAGTGTGTCCTTCGGGTTGCGGGTAATAATGGTCGTAATCGTACTCGTATTCTTCAAGCATGATGTCGTAGACTTCGACGATGACGGGCGTGTATCCGACATAGTCCGCATTTTCAGCCGCCGTGTCGATATCGAGGAAGAAATTGATGAACGCATGCGCCATCTCCGGATTCTTCGATGTCGTCGGAATGACGAAAGCGTCGATCCAGATGTTCGTGTGAAGCGGCGTGTAGAAATCGAATGTGATGTCTTCACCTTCTTCTTCATAGATGAAGAGCATGTCGAAATAATCGCCCGAATACACGAGGGCCATGTCGAGGTTCCCCAATGCGACTTCAAGTTTGAGATTGTCTTCACCGAATTCCGCGAAAGCGGCTTCAGAAAGCAAAGTCTCGGCTTCAGCGAGTTCTCCCGCATCGACGGTGTTGACACTGTATTCAAGGCACAAGAGTGCCGCCCCGACCGCATCCCGCGGCGAATCGTACATGCCGATCCGATAGGGCGTCTGCGGATTGAAGAGCGCGCAAATGCCTTCTTCTTCGAGCGTGGTCGCGATCCCTTCGACGTTGGTGTTGAAGATGATGCCGACGGTTCCGAAGAAGTAGGGAATCATGTACGCGCCGAAAGGTTCGTTTTCATACAAAGCGAGCGCGTCTTCGAAAAACGTGACGTTTTCGAGATTCGGCAACAGATCGGTGTCGATTTCCAGAAGTAGGCCTTCCTGACTCAGTTTGTCGATCATGTAATCGCTCGGAATCATGATGTCGTACGGTACACCGCTCGTTTTCAATTTCGTTTCCATCATTTCGTTCGAACCGACGGTTTCATAGACGACACGGACGCCGTAGGCTTCTTCGAAGGCGGCGATCAGATCTTCATCCATGTATTCCCCCCAGTTGAGAACATGCAGTTCTTCTTTCCCGCGGCAACCCGCAAGCACGACGACAGACAACAAGACAAGTGCTAGAATCCATCCTCTTTTCATGATGATTCACTCCTTTTTTCAATTTTTTTACTCGTGAGATTTGCGACGACCATGATGATGACGGTCACGATGACAATGACGGAATTGTATGCGAAGATTTCATGGGGGAAGACTTTCCTCGGCAACATCGAATGGGCATAGATGCTGACGTTTTGCACGGAACCGGATACGAAATAGCTGATGATGAAGTCATCGATGCTCATCGTGAAGGCGATGAGCGCACCGGTGAGGATGCCGATGCGGATTGACGGGACGATGACGAGCAATATCGCTTTCGTCTTGGTCGCGCCTAGGTCCAAAGCTGCATCGAGAAGATTCGGGTCAAGCCGTTTGAGCTTCGGCAAAACGCTCAAGACGACGAAGGGAATCGAAAAGAATATGTGGGCGATCAACATCGTCGTGAACCCGAGATTCGGGAAGCCGAGGAGTCGACGGGTCATGACGAATACGAGATAGAGCATGATGCCGGTGACGATTTCAGGATTGACGACGGGAACGTTGTTGAGCATCATCATCCGGATGCGTTGCTTCTTCTTCAACCCGTGGATCCCGATGGCGAAGAGTGTACCCGCGGCGGTGCTCGCCAATGTGGCTATGATGGCGATCCGGAAGGTGACACCGATCGATTGCATCAAGGCCCGGGACGAAAGGATGCCCGCATACCAACGTGTCGTGAATGTGAAGGACTCGAAATTGATCAATGAACCGTGAAAACTCAACAAGACGACGACGAGGATGGGCAAATAGATGATGAAGAACGTCACGAAGACGAACCCCGCCTGCAAGAGGCGCAACCCGTTGAATGTCTTCATAACAACGTCTCCCCTTCCTTGTCGACACGGACGATCAAGGCGAACAGACCGAGCATGATCAACATGACGACCAACGAAACGCTCGCGGCGATGTTGAACGTCGCGGGATTGAGAAACTGCTTCTCGATCAGGTTACCGAGCAGAACAACGCGTCCACCGCCGATGCGTTCGGGTAGAACGAACGCCGTCATCGCCGGCAAGAGCGTCATGATGACGCCGCTGACGACCCCGCCCATCGAGAGCGGCAAAGTCACGCGCGCGAACGTCTGGAAACGGTTCGCGCCGAGGTCTTGCGCGGCTTCGACGTATCCATCGTCCATCTTTTGCAACACGGCGTATATCGGAAAGACCATGAACGGCAGATACATCGAAACCATGGCGAGGACGATGGCCGCATCGGTGCCGATCATGTCGAAACCGATGTTGAAGACGTTGAGAATCGATACCGGTCGGAAAATGCTTTCCCACGCTTTGATGCGGACAATCATATTGCTCCAGACGGGAACGATGAGCAAGGCGACGAGCAAGGTCTTGTTGCGACTCTTCATCCGTGCGAGGAAATGCGCAACGGGGTAGCCGATCAACAAGCAGACGAGTGTCGTCATGCCGGCGTACTTCCAGCTGTTCAGAAACGCCCTCACGAAAAGACGTTCCGAAAGGAAACGGGCATGCTCGAGCGTGAAACGGAACGTAAAGACATCGTAGGCATGGTATGTCGAAACCGCCGACAAGACGATGAACAATCCGGGAACGACGATGAAGACGCCCATCCACCCATAGTAGGGCCATGACAACCGTTTCAGACTACGCATCTTTCTTCATCACGTGGATGTCGTGTTTTTCGAACACGAGTTTCACGCGATCCCCCACACGTTGGACATCGGTCGAATGCACGATGTATTCCCGGCCGCCGACATCGATGATGATTTCATAGTGGACACCCTTGAAGGTGATGTCCGTGACGACGCCGGCGATGCCCTCGCCTTCGCCATGCAACTCAATGTCCTCGGGTCGCAAGACGACATCGACTTCGACATTTTCCCCGAATCCTTCGTCGACACAGGCGTAGCGGTATCCTTCGAACTCCACGAGACGGTCCTCGACCATCGTCGCGGGAATGATGTTGGATTCACCGATGAACGTGGCGACGAACTTCGTCCTGGGTTCATTGTAGATATCTTCGGGCGACCCGATCTGCAAGATTTCCCCATCACGCATGACGACGACCGTATCACTCATCGTCAACGCCTCTTCCTGGTCGTGGGTGACATAGATGAACGTGATGCCGAGCGCACGTTGCATTTCCTTGAGCTCGTACTGCATGTCTTGGCGCAGTTTCAGATCGAGCGCCGCCAAAGGTTCGTCGAGC
>SLPE01000054.1 GCA_007132145.1 Candidatus Izemoplasma sp. | reverse complement strand
TTCGTCGTCGATGGCGAGGATGAGCGCGTTCACTTCCGCGAAGTCCTCGTCCATGGCGTGCGCGGTAATCGCTTCGCCGCTGACGCAATAGAGCGTCGAGCCGATGAAGATGGCGCGACGGATATTGTAATCGCGCATCGTGAAAGACGTCCGGGTGTCGTTGTCGTACGACTCGGCGTCTTCTTCATACAGTGCGTAATGCGAAATCCGCGTCAACACGCTGATCGGCTTTTCCGCCTCCGCATCGACGCCGAAGACGATGTAGTCGTTAAGACGCGAAAACTGGCCGTCGATGAAGTAGCTGCGGTTGATGCTGAAACCGAAGAATCCGTGTTCGACGGCGACGAGGATCGCCTTGTGGTTGTGGAGCGCTTCTCCGTACTGCCAGCCTTCTTCGTCGTTCCACAAGACGAGCGGCTCTCCGGCTTCGACCGGCTTCGTCTCGTCGCTGACGTCGTAGAGCGCGAGTTTGATGCCGAGCGTCGTGATGCCGTCGGCTTCATAGCCGATGCCGAGCACGAGCGTGTCGCTCCACGGATGCAGATAGGTGCTGAAGCCGGTGATTTCGAGTTCACCTTCGATGAAGGGATTTTTCGGGTCGCTCAAGTCGATGACGTAGAACGGGTCGGTCAGTTCGTAGGTGACGACGAACGCCTGCGGGCCGTCGAAGCGGACCGAACGCACGGTCTCGCGAGGCTTGCCCAAGCCTTCATCGATCAAACCGACCACTTCGAGCTGCCGTTTCCCGTCGGTTTCGGTGCGTTCGAACACGTAAAGGCGGTTGACGACGCTGTCTCCCCAGCCTTCGGTCGTGACCATCCGCAAGTGGCCTTCGTACTCGTCCATGGCGAACTGGTTGAGGAGATGTCCTTCGTATTGACCGGCACCGCCGAATTCGATACCGCCGGTTTCGTTGAAGAGATAGGAAACGACCCAGCCTTCGTAGCTAAAACGACCGTTTTCGTATTTGTAGGACCGCGCCGCCATGAAGAGACCGTCATGGTTGACATAGACCGTCGGCCATCCGCTCATGTCGAGCAAGGTCTTCGTCTTCAACGACGCGTTTTCGCTTACGTCGATGTGGGCGATGACAGTGAACGTTTCATGTTGCATGCCGGGGACGTACTTGATATCGGTGTATTCGGGTACGGTGACGTCGCCGTTGACCGTGAACACGGGACGGGGATCGACATCGTCGAAGAGGTAGATGTGTTTGCGTGTAATCACATAGAGGTCGTCGTCGATGAGACGTGTCGTCAACGCATTTCCGCTCAACTCGTATTCGTCACGCAGTTCGAAGGTGCCGATGTCGTAGGTCTTGACGAAGGTCGTCGTCCGACCGAAATGGATGCCCGGCCAGAATATGCCGGGTCGTCCTTCGAACGTGTCGTCGCCCGAATAGGGTGCGCTGTCCCACGAACGGTAATAGCTTCCGATGACGATGAAGACGTCATCGGTGACATAGAGTTCGTCGTAACGACCGTGGATGTCTTCGTCGAGTTGTGCGGCAAACACGCATTCCATCTCGCCGTCGCCGAGGACTTCGACGACGAAAACCATCCGGTTCGAGATCGTGTAGATGTAGGTGCCGTCCGTCTTGACGATGTCGCCTTCGTCGACGCCGGCGACTTGCACATTCGTCTCAGAGTGTTCCGGCTTCGCCTCGCTGCCCACGAGCGGGGGCGAAGCGTCGCTTTCGAGTTCGTCCATGCTGTAGTAGATCGAAGGCAATCCGCGTTCGTTGAAGGCGTCGTCGCGATGACCGAGAAGCGTTTGCAACGCCTCGTAGTCTTGAAGATGCGCGAGGCCCTGGTCGCCTTCGTCGAAGACGGGGGTGAGGGTGTTGTCCTGCCCTCTGAACGATAAACCGTCGCATCCGGAAAGGACGGCGATGGAGAAGATGACGATGAACATTGCGAAAAGACGTTTCATGGGAAGGCCTCCTTGAGAAACGGGACTCCGAGACCGCTCGGGTCTCTGTCTTCATTATACAGTTTATTTCGTTGAATGCAAAAAGCATTTTGCAAGATGCCCCGTTTCGACTTTGAGTTACGCACTCGCTTGCTTTGTGATACAATGGTAGCGAAGGAAAAGGGTGGTCAGATGGGAAGAATCAAACAGATGAACGAAGCGCTTTCGAACATGATCGCGGCGGGAGAAGTCGTCGAGAACATGGCGAGCGTCGTCAAGGAACTCGTCGAGAACTCGCTCGATGCAGACAGTCGGAACATCTCGATTCGTCTACTCGATGCCGGTCTCAAGGAGATTCGTGTCGACGACGACGGCATCGGCATCGACGCCGAAGACTTGCCGCTCGCGTTCAAACGGCACGCCACGAGCAAGATTGCGAGCGAACACGACCTCTACCGCATCGCTTCACTCGGTTTCAGAGGCGAGGCGTTGCCGAGCATCGCCAGTGTCGCCGACGTCACGATCGTCTCTTCGACCGGCAAGGGCGAAGGGCGCAAGTTGAGCGTGCGCCATGGTGAAATCGTCGTCGACGAGCCTTCGGCCTCGAAAAGGGGCACGCGCGTCATCGTCAAGGATGTCTTCTACAACACGCCGGCGCGGCTCAAACATCTTAAAAGCGAACAAAAGGAACTCGCCGACATCGTCTTGACCGTCAATCGGCTCGCCATCGCCAACGCCGAGGTCGCCTTCGACCTCAGCCACAACAAACGCGAACTTCTTTCGACGAGCGGCGACGGCGACCTCCGCAAGATCCACTACAACGTCTACGGCGCCGACGTCGCGAAACGACTCGTGCCTTTCGAAGCGGAAAATGCCTACTTCCGCGTCGAGGGGTTGATCGCGAAACCGCCGATTCATCGTTCGAGCCGCAAGCACGTGACGATGGTCGCCAACAACCGGATCATCGAAAGCCCGCGCCTTCGTCAGGCGCTCATCGACGGATGCAAAGGGTATTTTCCGATTCAGCGCCATCCGATCGCTCTCGTGCGCATCACTGTCGATGCGACGCTCGTCGATGTGAACATACATCCGCGTAAACTGCACGTCAAGTTCACCGAAGAAGCGATGCTCGCGACCTTGATCGAACGAAGCGTCCAAGCGGCGTTGTCTCAAGAAGACCTCGTCCGCGACGTCCGCAAGACGCCACAAAGGCAAGAGACGCCTCCGGCTCTCGACCTCTCCGGATACGACACCCCTCCGCAAGAAGGACACACCCTCGAAGAAACGCCCGAAGTGCCTGTGCGAGACCGCACGTCACCGACGCGCGGGAAAAGGCTTCCCCGACTCGAATACGTCGGTCAGGCGATGGGGACGTATCTGTTGTTTCAAAATGAGGAAGGGCTCTATCTCATGGACCAACACGCC
>SLPE01000165.1 GCA_007132145.1 Candidatus Izemoplasma sp. | reverse complement strand
CTTTTCTCAGACACATGCACGCCGTTCGACATTCGATGAAAAACGAAGGAGTGGTCGATATGTTGTATGAAAGAGTCGAAGACTTTCCGCATCCGTTTTTCGATGACGTGGAAGGTCCTTTTTTATCCTTGTGCCTACCGACAAGACGGGGTCTTGCGGACAACGACAAGGATGCGATTCATTTCAAGAATCTTCTCAAAGTGCTACGTGACGGACTGAAAAAACACGATGTCAAGGAAAGGGACAGCTTGATCGCCCCGCTCGAAGCGATGTTGGAAGATCGCGGTATCTTCAAGAACGCCCGCGACGGCCTGTGCGCCTACGCCGCCCAAGGGCGCGCGATCTACTATGTCGTCTCCGTGGAACCCCTCCCGCACGCGGAAATCGGCGATCGTTTCCGCATTACGCCGTTGCTTCGGCATTTCGGTGCGAAGAAGGATTATCACGCCTTGACTGTGTCACGGTCGTCTTTCAGTCTTTATCGCGGGGATATGGATCTTCTGGACCGTGTCATCCTTCCCGAAAACGTCAAGACGACCATGACCGAGGTGCTCGGAGAAGAAACGACACAAAACACACTGGTTCATGCATCCTATGGGGGAACGTCACAAGCGATGGTACACGGTCACAGCGACCGCAAGGAGGAAATCGACAAGGACACGAAACGTTTTTTCACCCACGTCGACAAGGTCGCGACCTCGGTTTCTAAAAAGGCACGCATCCCGATGGTGCTCGTCGCCCTTCCCGAGCATCAAAGCTTTTTCAAGTCCCATACGAAGAATTCGTATTTGTTGACCGAGGGCGTCAAGAAGTCGCCCGCCGGCATGGACGACAAGTCGTTGCAATCCCATCTGGAGAAGCGGATGGAAACCTATCGCGGAGAACTCCTCGACGAACTCGTCGAGACGTTCGAGAAGTCCCGTGCACGCGGTCAGGCAGAACAGGATCCGCAAACGATCGTCAAAGCCGCCTTAGGCGGCCGTGTCAGAACGTTGATGATCGAAGCCGGTAGACGGATTCCCGGCACCGTGGACAAGGAAAGCGGGCGAATCACCTATGCCCAAGGGGACGACGAGCGCTCGGACATCCTCGACGACATCGCGCTCAAAGTCCATGAACAAGGCGGTGAGGTCGTCGTCATCGACAAGGCACGATTCCCGACGGACAGTGCCATGGCGGCCATCTTGAGGTATTGAAAAAGGCGCATTTGCGCCTTTTTTTCATCTCTTTTTCTTCAATCGCATGCCCATGAAGGTCAAGTGCGTGTCGCCATCGATGTGCTCAATGCGCACCGTTTCACCGGCGTTTCGTCCGTATCCGCGGACGATCGCCTCTCCGTCTCCGAGCGCTTTCAAATGCATGATGCCCGGTTGTTGAAGTATCGTCATCTTCAAGAGCGGATCCCCTTTGACTATCGACAGTTTCATCTTCGTGAGCGCTTTCTTCAAAGCCGGCGGCGCATCCCGGAGTTCGTAAGAACCTTTGGCTTTCTTCCAATCGTCGGGTAGGGGCACCGCCTCGTACGCTTCGGCGAAGTGGGTCACGATGCTACCGTAAGGCATCCGTTGTTCGATGAGACAGACGTCCCTTCCGTGTGCACTGGTGAAACCGAATCGGAGCATCTTCAAGACTAGGGCGAAGAGCGGAAATCGGGTCACGCCTCTGGGTTGCAATCGGAATAGACCGTCTTCCGCTTGTCTCAAGCGGGCGCGCATGAACGAAAGTTTCATGTCCTTCTGACCGTCTTTTCGGGTTTTCACCGGTATTTTGAGCCCGTTTCCGACATAGGTCTTGGCGGTGTTCACTTCCGTCGGTTCTTGTTTTAGAGGAACCGGCGGTTTCTTTTTGGGAACATGGACACCTAGCGCTTTGAGACACGCCACCGCCATCGTCGTCTGGATTTCCCTTGCGGCGAACATGCCTTTCGTACTGTTGGTCAACACCGTAAAACCGAGTCCGTGGGCCTTCAACCAGTGGAATACGCTATGATGTGTCGCCGTGCTGCCACCATGTCCGGTGAATGCGCCTGCGTCGAGATGGTTGAAATGGAAATAATCGTGCATGAGTCCGAGGTTGAACTTGATTGCGCGTTGTTCGAGATCCCCTTCCCGTGGCGGCAAAAACATCTCCATGAGCGTTTCGGGTTTCAGCAATGTCTGCTTTTCAGGCGCGAGGAAGAACAAGAGGAACCTTTCCATGTCCCGCAAACTCGCGTACGTATTGCTTCCGGCGGAGATAATCGCTCCCAGAGCATCTTCGACCGGCTTGCCCTTTTTGTCGAAACAACCCGAAATCCGTGCTTTGGCGGCTTCCCTCTTCGCTTTCGTCTCCAGGATTTCCACCGACAACCCGAGCGGTGTCAAAACGGCAGTCTCCAAGTATTCGGTGTAGGTTTTTCCAGAACACGCCTCGATGATCAGGCCGAGAACGCCGAAACCTATGTTCGAATACGCCGGCATCGTTCCCGGTTCCGCAATCAGGTAGCTCTCGGAAAGGAACGGCAAGATATCGTTCAAACAGGCATCCTCGTCCATCAACAAGGAAAAACTGTCGCACGACAACCCGGAGGTATGACTGAGGATTTGACGGATGGTGATCGCTTTTTCCGGAAACCTCGAACGGATCTCGAACCCTGAAAGGTATGTGCCGATGTCTTTGTCCAGCTCGAGTTTTCCTTTCTCCACAAGCGTCAAGATTGCCAACGCCGTCAACAGTTTCGTGTTCGACCCGATCATCATCTTCTTGTCGGGGTCGTTTGGCGTACCTTCCGCATCGACGACGCCGAAGGTCGCTTCATATAGCGGACCTTCCACACCGACGACCGCTGCGGATACCCCTTTCACGTTTCGTTTACGCATGAATTTCTTCACGCACTTGTCGAGTTCGACGCGTAAGGCGTCCGTCATTTCCAATGCCATCTCATCACCTTCATTCCTTTTTTATAACAATCCGAGCGCACGCCATGCCGTCACGACCACGAACAGCGTCAACACCGCACTCACGGTTGTCCACAAGACGAGTTGCGCAGCCAGTTCATCGTCGCCCTCAAGCCCCTTCGTCACGGCGACACTCGACACGGCGACAGGGGATGCGAAAAGCGCGATGAGCGCACCCCAGGCATCATTGAAGACGATGACATCCTTGAGCAAGAAGGCCGTTCCCAAGACGAGCACAGGCACGAAGACGAGCCGGCTGAGGACGCCGATGACAATCGGAGTCGCGAGCGTTTTCACACGGGTCGCTTTGAACTGTCCGCCGATGGCGACCATCGCCATCGGCGTCGCCGCCGCGGCAATGAGGTCGAATGTTTCGGGTATGAACGCCGCATGGCTACGTAAGAACGCCCCGGCATCCGTGAAATAGCCGAT
>SLPE01000010.1 GCA_007132145.1 Candidatus Izemoplasma sp. | reverse complement strand
TCCAGAAGCCCGAGAGACGTGAACTTCTCATAAAATACCTCCTCGCCCGCCTCGAATACGCGCACATCGTCCAGCCACGCGGTATCCATTCCGGCGTAAACCAGTATATCGTGTTCGGCTCTGGAATATTCCCATCTCGCGGTATATTCTCCGGCCTCGAGTTCGTGAACAATTTTTTCCCAGTCGTCATCGGCGCCCGATATTTCCGCCACGACGGTATCTTCGACCCCATCGCTGACAATGAACCTGAAAAAGTCATATCCTTTCAGCGACGATACTTTCCACCAGAAACTTAACATGCCGTCAGCGGACAGCGAAATATCTTTCGATATAACGCTTGTCTCACCTTTCGATATCGGGCCCGCCCGCATGGCAAACTCGCCCCAGGCCTCATCGCTCTGGGCAAAGAAAGGCGCGTCGCCCGAAGAACCGAACCCGTCGTATCCGAAATAGTAAGCCGGGTCAAGCAGTCTTATTTCGGCCGCGCCTATCCTCTCAAGCTCAATATCTATAGCGCCGGATGTTTCGCGCACTTCCGTCACCATAGTCGCGTAGTAACCCCGGGCGAATCCGAGAGGTTCTCCGGTATCAGCGAAACGCCATCCTTCCGGCGAAGACACTATAGCAAGATCACTTTCGCACCATATCTCATAATCCGCTATCCCTTCGGTTATGTGCGGCGCCGACAAAGTGAACCGGGAGATTTCCTGGTCCCGGGCGCCTTCCATCCCGAAAACGAACTGTTCAAAGACCGCTTCATCGGAGCGCATTTCCATTCCTGTCCTGAAGTATCCTTCTTCCGGGGGCGCTATAGTGACACTGCCTGTTTGCTCGCTCTCTATCAACGATTTGATGTAATTGGCTATCTCTTCGAGTGTCCACCCGGTCCACGCGTATCCTTCCAGGGTGAAATGCTCACTTTCCGCCAGCGGGACGAGCTCGAAAAGGGTCCTTTCCTTTTCGGCATTCCCCTCGAGTCTTACATCCATAAAGCGGGCCGGAGTAAATGTATCGGTAGAAACAGCTGGCCGGTCAGAAAGTACTCTGAAATCCCGTAAATAAGCCGTGTTCGTACCTTCGCTATACGAAGTACCGCTCTGCTCATATTCCCATACAAGAGAATATTCGCCCGGTTCCAATTCGTAGATCATATGATATGGCGTTACATATGAACCACTGATCGAATCCCGAGCCTCACCATTGATATAGAACGTGAGAGTACTGGAACTATGAGCGTCAACTGCCCAGGTGAAATCGATTATCGCGGTCTCGCCATCGGGTACGGTCACCGTACGGTTTATGTATCTTCTGCCGTCAACGCCAAGATCCTGGTTATCATATTCTGTGGACCGTATCCATGTTCCGCGCGTCGATATATCCGGTCCGTGCCCTAAGTGCCAATCTCCGGCAAAACCGGTATCATGGCCTGTTTCACTTACTGATATGCCTTTTATCCGGCCCGGGTCAAAAACGGAATAAGACGGGGCGATCATTTTTTCTGTTTCGATGTTCCTCACATACGCGGTGTTAGTGCCGAAATAGTCGAAAGCCCCCTGCTCATGCCGCCATATAAGGTCCCACTCGCCTTCATTCAATGTCACAGTAACCGTTTCCTCAGTATAGACCCCGTCGCCCTCCGACTGCAAAGTCCCCCTCAAGACCAGACCTTCTTTTTCGCTGTAAGTATAGAACTCGACCTCGTAAAGGGAATGGCTTCTTGAATTCACCGCCCAGTCAAAACTCAATGTGACCAACTCACCCTCTCCCACGATCACGGATGTCTTAAGTTCGCGTGGATCATCGCTGAAGTTTTCATTATCACGCGACGTAGAGCGCGCCCAGACACTTTCCACGTCGTATCCGGTTCCTACAAACCAGTTACCGCTAAAACCATCGACCTCGCCGGAAGAGACGGCGGTGAAATTTTCGGGAAGTTCTGCTATGTCGTAATATGGGTCGAGCTCATAATGGTGTTGCGACGCGGTCATGAAACTTTCTATCGAAATGTCGTTGAGATACCCTGCCGCGTCGTCATTGTCCGATCCCCTGAGGTATTCCCACCTGAAAACATATTCACCGGCAGGGAACTCAACGCGGTATTCTTCCCATCCGGCGCTGCCGGTAACACAAGCTTTCTCAACCCCGTTCACGTAAAAAGTGAACATGTCATCATCAGACACCGAATCCGCCCGCCACCAGAAACTTACAGCCCCGTCATGGTCAAGCGCGACCACCTTCTCAACTATGCTTGTTTCTCCCTGAGCGAGTTGTCCCGACCTCAGCGCGTATCCCGTACTGGCGCCGGCATAATCACCGGTTTCTTCGGATTGCAAAAAGAAAGGTTTGTCCCCGGAAACCGAATAGCCCTTCTCCAGGGTCCCGTCATAGCCAAGATAACGTTTGAGTTCTTCCAGCGTTATTACATCTTCCGGGATATCGCTTATTTCACCGCTTATGACCAGGGTCTCGAGATCATCAAGCTCGAAAAGTCCCGCCGGCGCGGACTCCCTTAAAACAGCTATGTCCCTGACATAAGCTGTGTTCGCGCCGGAAGTGTTGGAGTCTCGATACTGCCTGTATTCCCATGTAAGCACGTTTTCGCCTTCTTCAAGCTCATAAAGGACGAGCTCTGAAACATACTCACCGGTTGAGGATGAGCTTATTGACGCCGCCTGTGCGCCGTTAACGAAAAATACGACCGGAGCTGAAGAATCTGAATCTACAGCCCACTCAAAACTTATCCAGGCGGGTTCACCTTCAGACACGTCGACCGTGGTGGTAAAATGTCTGTATCCGCCGTAGCCAAGGTCTTCCTGATCATACGCGGTCGACCTCAACCATACACTTCTCTTGTCGCTGCCTTCACCGATGAACCAACCGCCGTAAAGACCGGTCTCATGCGAAGTTTCTCTTAAGTATGTCCCCTGATAGTACTCGAACGTGAACGGGGTAACATCCGTCCACCGCCGTGACTCAAACCTTACATTACCCACATAGGCGGTATTAGTGCCATAATATTCCCAATTACCCTGGCCGTGGCGCCATATAAGGTCCCACTCGCCTTCACCCAACGCAAGAGTGACATTCTCCTCAATGTAGGACCCGTCATCCTCAGACTGCAGGGTTCCCCTCAAGACCAGACCTTCTTTTTCGCTGTAAGTATAGAACTCGACCGCGTAAAGGGAATGGCTTCGCGAACTCACCGCCCAGTCAAAACTGAATGTGGCCAGCTCGCCTTCTCCCACAGTTACAGTTTTTCTGAGAGTTTTCTCGCTATTGGCAAAATCCTCATTGTCATAAGCCGTTGACCTCAGCCACATGTTTTCACGGCTGTATCCCGCCCCGACGTACCAGTCCCCGGAAAAACCTGTTTCTTG
>SLPE01000169.1 GCA_007132145.1 Candidatus Izemoplasma sp. | reverse complement strand
CTCTTCCGCAGGCTTGACGACGAGTGCGTAATCATCCTTTTCGGGCGCGCTCGGTGCGATCGTGAGTAGATGTTCATAAAAATCACTCGTCTCCGGGAACAAGGCGACCTTGCTCAACAACAAGGAGATCAACTTGTTGGAGATGATCGTGTTCTCGACGTTGAAATCCTTCATCAAGGGATCGTTGTTGGGGTCGAGCAACTCGACGATGATTTTGGCGTCCTTGCCTTGCAAGGCGTCTTCGAGACGGATGAGCGCTTCGAAGACTTTGGCGTCGAGCGCGCCGTCGCGGCGGCGTTCGTCGCTGAGCAGGAGGATGGTGAAGGGGTGAGTGAGCTCCTTCAAGGTCCCGATGAGGTCTTCGAGGTCTTCGTAGTCGCTAGACGTCGGGTCGAAACGGCTTCCGTGCAAAGCTTCGTAAGCGCTGAAGGACGTGAGGATGTGGGGCAACCGGGGATTGTCGCCGACGATGTAGACGTCGTCGACGATGCGTTCGCGCCACGGTTTCAAGGAGATGTCGAGTTGTTGCGCATCGTCATCCGCGACCATCGACTTCACGCGGTTGTTTTCTGCGAGCACCATGACATCTTTGCCTTCTTGCGCGAGCGGGATAGCGTGGGTGTGTCTTTTCAGGACGGTATCGAAGTCGGTGTCGGGCACCCGGTAGACTTCTGAAAAGGCGAAGGAGAAGAGTGAGAGGTAGACGTCTTCCATGTGGTGTTCGATGACGGTCTGCGCCATGATCTGCCCGAGCCGTCGGTTGAAACAGATCGGGATGAGATTGAACGGTTCGAGCGTCTTGATGACGCTCTGAAGCGTCATCAACTTGTCTTTGGTCGCGGGGTCGGAGATTTCGGCGACGATCGTCGTCGCCTTGGGCATGTCGAGTTGCGCGATCGTCAACACCGTCTTGATGATGTCGAGGTCGTCGGCGAATGTGCCCTTGCGTTCGATGGTGTCGTTCATGATGACGACGGCGCTCGCTTTCGTGAGCGAGATGTCGTTGAGATTCGTCTTGAGCAAGGGATCCGCGGGTTTCACGAGAATATCGAGATTGCCGAGGTCGCTTTTGTCCTTCGCCGTCTTCTTCAAGGCGTTGCGGATGCGCTGTTCGGCGCGGTCCTTGTCGATGTCTGCCATGATCATGACCGTGACCCGCCGCGAACGAACGTGCATCAAGTCGGCGATCAAGGCCGGAACTTTGTTGTTCCAGTTCAAGATGACGACGTGGTTTTCAAGGTGGACTTTCCCGCCGCCGCTTTGTTTCTTGTCGAAATAGCTCTTCAAGGCGTTCGTCGTCAAGGCGATGATCGTCCCCGAGAAGAGGATCAGTCCGGTGATGAGTACAAGGACTGCGAGCAGAAGGGTCTGCGGGCGTTCAACGACGAGAATCGAGTTCGGTGTGAGCAACCACTTGACGCTGCCGTTGGCGAAGGCGTCGATGAAATGGGTGTAATCGGGATCGATCAAGACCGCGATGACGGCGGCGACGACGAGGATGACGAGGTTGATGAGGACCATCATCGCGATGATGAAGATGCGGGGATGCTTGAATGTCTTTACGCTCAGTTTCGAGCGGGCGGCTTGCCATTTCTTCATAGGTCACTCCTTGATACGTCCTTGATAAAACCATTATAAACGAAAAAGGGAGGAAAATGAAAAAAATGAATGGGGATTTGTCATGCCCAACTCGAAGAAACAGCGACTGAGCGATGCGTGTTCGTGTCTTCGTTTTCCGCTTCGATTGCTTTGAGTCTTGAAAAAAAAGCGGTTTCATGATACAAGAGATTATGCGACCTTGCGTTCATCTTTCATCAAAGGAGTAAGAACATGTGGAATCATATCATTGACACGATCCTCATTTCCAACGAACTGCTTGTACGTTTCATCATTTCGATGTTGCTTTCCATCGCCTTGGGTCTCGTCATCGCGCTAATCTACCGCTACACCCATCGAGGCCTCAATTATGAAAGCTCGTTTTTGGCGACCTTGGTCATCTTGGCGCCGATCGTCACCTTGGTCATGTTCTTCATCCAAGGCGACCTCGTCCTTTCTCTCGGTCTCGTCGGGTCCTTGTCGATCATCCGCTTCCGGACGCCGATCAAAGACACCCGCGACATGGTGTATCTGTTCTGGGTCATCGCCTTGGGACTTGGCATGGGTACGCACAACTGGATACTGGGGATGGTCGCCACGGTGATCATCGGGATTTTGGTGACAGTGTTCTATTTGATACGCTACGGACGAATCCTGCACGTCGAATACATCCTCGTCATCACCGGGAAGAAGACCTTCGACGACCATGAATTGAAAGCGATGTCCGATACGATCAAGATCCAGGTCCGTTCCGTCGAGACCGAAGACGACCGTTTCGAAAACGTCTACGAGCTTCGCTTCGACAAGGCGCACCTCGATGAAGTGAACGCGATGATCGCGCGCATTCGCGAGCTCGAAAACACCGAGAAGGTTTCGCTTCTGTCTCCGCAGCTGGCGCTGCCGATGTAACATGCGTTATTCGTCCCGTTTCGAATACAAGTACATTGTAGCACCGAGCGATTATTACGCGGTCAAACATGCGTTGAGACCGTTTATTGAGCAAGATCCGCATACGGTGATTGCACCGGAACATAAGTACTTGGTCAGAAGCGTCTATTTCGACACCTTCGACCTTCGTGCCTTCCATGAACGGGAAGACGGGCAGTATGGACGGATCAAACTCCGGTTGAGGGCTTATGCGACGACGCCGGAAGCCGCCGATTCGGTCAGTGTCGAGTTGAAGACGAAACAAGGCACGCCGATGAAGAAGTACAGCGAACAAGTTCCGCTTTCCGATTACGAGACCTTTTTACGGACGGGGAGTTTCCCTTCGGGCGTCTCTTCCGTCGTCGACGAGTTCGAACGGTTGCGACACACTCGCGTCCTGATGCCGCAAATCATCGTCCAATACCGCCGTGAAGGGTACCAGGCACGCCTGGAGGACGATTTGCGCATCACGTTCGACCATGGCGTTTCAAGCGCACGGGCGAAGACGTTGTTCGATCACAACCTTTCGTTCAAGCTGCATCGTCCGAAAAACGTCATTCTCGAAATCAAATGTCCGATGAACCGCCCGGATTGGTTGAAACGGATCGTGAAGACGTACGACTTGAAAGCGATCACCAACAGTAAATACGTCCAAGGAATCGAAGTCGTGCGACCGAACATGGTGACGCCACGCGTCGAGGTCGCACGGAAGAAACGACTTTCAGAGGATGATTGGCGATGAACCGACGACTTGCGATATTGGCGCTCGCTCTGATGCTCACCGGCGTTTTGCTCGGGGTGGGCTATTGCGGGTTGCACCAATCGGGCTCCCATGTCGCCGACCGCTCGCTCGGG
>SLPE01000144.1 GCA_007132145.1 Candidatus Izemoplasma sp. | reverse complement strand
CGAGCAGACATCAAAAAGCGCACGCCGAGTCTCTCGGCATCGAACGCATCAAAGCCGAAACGGATCTCGAACGTGCCGTGTTGAGCATCGGCACATTGGGAGGCGGCAACCATTTCATCGAGGTCGGGCGCTCAAGCGAAGGCGAACTCCACCTCTTCGTCCATACCGGAAGCCGGAGATTCGGCTACGACATCGCCCGGCATCACCAAAACGTCGCCATCCGCAGTTCCGGCACCGCGCAAGGCGAAAAGGACCTTGCACATCTTGAAGGCGCCGCGATGCAAGCGTATTTGCACGACATGCGGATTGCACAAGATTATGCCGCAACGAACCGCCGTGTCATCACCGAAACCTTGCTCGAACACGCACGACTCACTGCGCTTGAGATGTTCGACACCGTCCACAACACGATCGACCGTCGCGATTCGATCATCCGCAAAGGCGCGGTACCCGCCCGCAAGGGCGAGCGGCTCGTCATCCCCCTCAATATGCGGGACGGCGTGATCCTCGCCGAAGGAAAAGGCAACGAAGCGTGGAACGAAACGGCCCCGCACGGCGCCGGCCGGCTCTACAGCCGCGGCGAAGCGCGCCGTCGTTTCAAACTCGAGGACTTCAAGAAATCGATGGCGCACATCCATTCGACGTCGGTGACGAAAAGGACCCTCGACGAAGCGCCGATGGCCTACAAGGCCGCCGACGCGATCATCTCCCATACGAAAGACACGATCGACATCCTCGGCATCGTCGAGCCGATCTACAATTTCAAAGGATAGGGCGGCGCATCCGACCGCCACCGAAAGGAGCGAGACCCCATGGAGGGTATTCCGGGCATCGTGTTCTTCTTGTTGTTGCTGTTTTTCATTTCGTCATTCATCAGAAGAGGGAATCGTCCGCGAAAGTATCATGATGAGCGCACCAGGACCCCGCCTCCGGAGGACCAACAAGCCCCCTGGAAGCGACAAGGACCCGCACAGACGGTGCAAAAGGACATCCAGCCGTCGAAGAAACCGTCCGAACGACCCGAGGCGTCATCGGAGAAGAAGAAAAAGGACATCGACGAAGACGCCGACCCGTTCGCGAAATACGACAAATATTTCGATTGAGAACGTTCCGATGCAGTCGCCACCGGGTCTTTCGTACGGAAGACCCGAATCCATGAAGAAACCGGAGGTTTTTGCGATGAAAAAAACGATGCAACAGTTCCTCGAAGACACCCGCTACGAAAACATGGACGAACCGGCGCAGGCGCGAGGATTGCCACAACCCCCGTTGGAATTGCCTTATGCGGGAGAACCGTCGCCGTTGCCTGCGTTCGATGAATACGCCGACAAGGATATCCCGCTGCGGGAAGCGTTGACGTTGAGGCGGAGCGTCCGCGCCTATGCCTCGACGCCGATCACCCAAGGCGAGCTGTCCTATGCCTTGTGGGCGACGCAGGGCATCCGTGTCAAGCGTGAATCGGCGACGTTCAGGACCGTTCCCTCCGCGGGTGCGAGGCACGCTTTCGAAACGCTGATTCTCGTCAACCAAGTCGCCGGTCTACAACCGGGTCTTTACCGTTATGTCGCGAGCGAACACGGGTTGGTCGCGCTCGATGCGCCCGACGATGTCTCGACACGTCTCGAAAAGGCCTGTCTCGGCCAGAAAATGGTTTCCGATGCGGCCGTGACGTTTTTCTGGTTCGCCGATATCGGCCGCATGACGTATCGCTACGGTGAACGCGGTTACCGCTACATCTTCCTCGATGCCGGACACGTTTCGCAAAACCTCTATCTCGTCGCCGAGCAACTCGGTTTGGGAACGTGTGCGATCGGCGCCTTCGACGACAACGCCCTCAACGCCGAACTCGGTCTCGACGGCGAAGACTTGTTCACTGTCTACGCGGCACCGCTCGGGAAGAAGAAACCCGCATGAAGCGACAGCCTCAAGCACCCATGAACGACGTATCAGGAAGAGGTTGTGAAAGATGATCCGATCTCACGTGATGAAACGGATGATGAGTGCGGCACTCCTCTTTTCGTGCATCGCTTGCGTGTACGCATGCGGAGAAGAAGAGGATGCACAAAGCGAGCCCGTCCTCACGTCCGTTGAAAACCATGGCACAACGCTCGTATTCAACCCCTATGAAGGCATCGACTGGGATACGGTACGTGCCTATTTGACGAATTTGCATACGCATACGACCGCGTCGCCTTGCGGACAATCCGCTCCGCATGATGTCGTCGACTACTATGCGCAATGGGGATACGACATCCTCGCGATCACCGACCACGACCGCATCACCTATCCGTGGTCCTTTTCGGATATCGACCCCGCATGGGAGGACCGCGATCCGGAAGAGATGGGCATCTTGGCAATCAAGGGAAACGAGTTCACGAACGCGAGTTCATACCACGACATGGTCGGCCTGTTCACCGACCATCATGCCTCGGATGAAGATGCCGACTTGGAAGAGACGCTCGCGCACGTCGCCGGGGAAGAAAACGCCGTCGTCTTTTTCGCCCACCCCGGAAGGTATTGGCAGATCTTCACCGATTATGCCGACGACGACGTCTTCTCACCGGCGTGGTATTTGGATCATTTCAACCGCTTCCCGAGTGATACACTCGTCGGGCTCGAAGTGTTCAGCAGAAACAACCGCCATCCTTACGATACCGTGCTCTGGGACCTCCTCCTCGAACAGTCGATGCCGGAAAGACCGATTTTCGGTCTCGGTAACGACGACTACCACGGCAACCGAGCCGACCGGGGGATCAACTTCTCGTTCACTTGGCAACTCATGGAAGGCCCCGCGACCGTTGAGGCGTTGCGCGCCTCGCTCATCGCCGGCACCTATTTCACATCGCACACGACCCAAGAAGACCATTCGGCGCCGCACATCAACGCGGTTCGCGTCGATACGCGCCGCGCCACGATCGAAATCGAAGCGGAAGATTACGCGGTCATCCGTTGGATCAGCGGCACGACGCGCCGGGAGGTCAACGGCATCACGCTCACCGAGCATCGTATCGTCGGCACGGGGCATATTTTCGAGTACGGAGATTTCGAGGGGAATTACGTTCGCGCCGAAATCGTCAAAGTTCCCGTTTTCACCGAAGCCGGCCGTCAGACGGCTTCGGCGAGCGTGACCCTAACACAACCTTTCGGGTTTTCACGTGCCGAAGACGACGAATGAACGCATGCCGAACACCATCGACGCCAGCGAAAGGACGCGAAATCTCATGAAAAGGGCGTTCGTGACGACGGCGGCGCTCATGGCACTCACCACGGTGTTCATCTTTCGTCTCTTCTTTCTTGAGGAAGGCGCGAATGCGTTTTTCGCAACGGCGTCGAGGGCATTGCTCTACATCGGTTCGATGGCACTCGCGGCCTATGTCTTCATCTTCCCGCTCGTCCGTTTCCGCCGTGCCGTCTCGAAATATCGGGCGCTGTTCATCACCGCGTTCGTCCTGACCGCTTTGGAAGGGGTGTTGTTCCATCTCAACGGCATCGCATTGCGGGGCATCTATCCGTTCGGGCTATTCGTCGTGTTCGCGATGCTCTTTTCTTTTACGAGACTCCTGCCGCGTATCGTCCGCAAGCCGTTCGCGGTTTTTTTCGTCATCGCCTACGGCATCTATTTGATCTTTCAGGACGTCCATGTCCAATTGTTCTACACGTTCGCCTCGTTTCCCGACTTTTTGAAGATGCCTTCATGGGCGGCGGAGGCGCCGGGCGATTATCGTTTCTTTCCTTTCGCGCCGATCGCCATCGGCGTCATCTTCGCGCTTTTGGCCCTCACGCTCCGTACTTCCGCGTACTCCGGGATGGTCAGGGAAAAACGTACCCTCTTTGTCATGGCCGGCGTCTGGGCGTTGGCGCTGACGCTGTTGAACTTCAACGCCGACTACAGCGTGCGCGACGGGTCGATCCACGCCGATGACTAAGTCTTGCTCCTAGACCTCGAACCGACCGATACGTTCGCCGGAACCTACGGCATGATCCATTTCGCCGCCCGCGACTTCTTCCGGACCCTTACACCGCCCTACGGAGACGATTGAAACGCGTTCTGAACGCTTTTGATTGACAAAATTCCCGGAATTCATTATGATTGAGATAAAGACAGTGAAGAGGACAAGACCGGTTCCATGAATCTAGCGAGGCGGGATGGTGGAAGCCGCCACGGACGAAGTCACTCCCTCGGAGTCGTGCCCGAAAGGGTGTCCGCCGGCGGGCGTTACGCGCGATAAGAGCCAGCGTGGCTGGAATCAAGGTGGTACCGCGGACATGTTCCGTCCTTGTCGACACAAGGACGGTTTTTATTTGAAGAAGGTGATGCGTATGTTGAAAAAGGCATTGACAATCAAAGATTTGCAAAACCACATCAAGACCGTCGATTTCCATCCGGACAAAAAGCATGAAGTCGTCTTGAAACTGTTCGAAGAAGTCGGTGAGTTGAGCGTGGAGATGCGCAAGGAACATCAACGGGGATTGACCCCTCGGATCCGGACGAACATCAAGCACGAACTTTACGACGTCTTGCATTATGTGACCTACATCGCGAACATCTACGACATCGACCTCGAAGAGGCGATCATCGAAAAGGACAGGATCAACCGAGAAAGGTATCAAGACAAGGAGGCACTCGAATGATTACGATCACTTTTCCCGACGGCGCGAAAAAAACGTACGACCGCGGCTCGACTCCCGAAGACATCGCCCGCTCGATTGCGCCGGGACTGGCGAAACGGAGCGTGGCCGCCCGTTTCGACAACGAACTCTACGACATGGACCGTCCGCTCGAGCAGAGCGGCACGTTGACGTTGATCACCAAGGATTCCCCCGAAGCGTTGGACATCCTCAACCACTCGACGGCGCATTTGATGGCTCACGCCGTCAAACGGCTTCATCCTGACGCCCGTTTCGGAGTCGGTCCCGCGATCAAGGACGGCTTCTACTACGATATCGACACGAAACACGTCATCCGTGAGGACGATTTGCCCCGTATCGAAGAGGAGATGCGGAAAATCGCCGCGGAAGGTGTCGCAATCGAACGCAAGGAGATGAGCAAGGACGCTGCGCGGGCATGGTTCAAGGACGACGCCTACAAACTCGAACTGCTCGACGACATCGATGATGAAGAGACGATCAGTGTCTACGTCCAGGGCGATTTCTCCGATTTATGCCGTGGCGGCCATCTACGTGATACGAAGGCGATCAGACACTTCAAACTGTTGTCGATCGCCGGCGCCTATTGGCGTGGTTCTTCGGACAATGTCATGTTGCAAAGGGTCTACGGATGCAGTTTCTATAGCGATGACGACCTCCAGAACCATCTCGCCGTCCTGAAGGACCGCAAAGAACGAGACCATCGCAAACTCGGGAAGGAACTGAAGATTTTCACGCTCGACAACGATGCCGGACAAGGGCTCGTCCTATGGCTTCCCAATGGTTATGCCGTCCGCAAAGTCCTTGAGGATTACGTGTACAAACTCGAACGGAAAGCGGGATACATGCATCTGTCGACACCGGTGCTCGGCACGAAACGACTTTATGAAGTGAGCGGGCATTTCGACCATTACCAAGACGACATGTTTCCGCTCATGGAAAGCGACCATGAATCGTTCGTCCTTCGTCCGATGAGTTGTCCGCATCATGCGATCGTCTACCGGAGTGAACTGAGAAGTTATCGCGACTTGCCGCTTCGTTACGCTGAAATGGTGACACAACACCGCTACGAGGCGAGCGGTGCGTTGAGCGGGCTCGAGCGCGTCCGTGCGATGACGCTCACCGACGCGCACATCTTCGTCCGTCCGGATCAGATCAAAGAAGAAGTGCTCGCCGCCTATCGTTTGATTTTGCGGGCGATCGAAGACTTGAAGTTGACCGTCGATTATGTCGAGCTGGCCTTGCGAGACGGAGAGAAGGGGAAGTTCCACGACAACGACGCGCTATGGAACGAAGCAGAAAAAGCGCTCAAGAACGTTCTCGTCGAAGAGAGTATCGAACATACCGAAGTGCGCGGTGAAGCGGCCTTTTACGGACCGAAAATCGATTTTCAGGTGCGGACGGCGATGGATCGCGTCATCACGATGAGTACGGTCCAACTCGACTTCCTCTTGCCTGAACGCTTCGATTTGAATTACATCGGCGAAGACGGAGGGAAGCACCGTCCCGTATTGATTCACCGCGGACTCATCTCGACGTGGGAGCGTTTGATGAGCATTTTGCTCGAGCAATATAAAGGCGCTTTTCCGCTATGGCTCGCCCCCGTGCAAGTCAAGATCATCCCGGTCAGCCCGGCGGTGCACGGCGAAGTCGCCGAGCGGCTTCATCAACGCCTGCTCGATCATGATTTCCGCAGCGAGGTCGACCGCCGTGAAGAGAAACTCGGCTATCGGATTCGTGAAGCGCAGACACAGAAGGTGCCTTATCAAGTCGTCATCGGCGATCAGGAAGTCGCCGATGACACCGTGACGTTGAGACGCTACGGCGAGCGCGAGCAGACGACGCTCTCAAGCGAGGATTTCTTCACGAAATTGAAAGAGGAGAGCGACGCAAAAGTTTGAAAAAAAGGGCGCGGATGACATGAACGTCATGTCCGCAGCCCTTTTTTCTTGTCTCATCGCTTCTTCAGTTCGGCCACGAAGGCCTTGTCCGGATCGATATGGATCGTCTTTTGTCTGTCGTAACGCACGAAACATGCGCGTTTTCCCGGAATCTTCTTGACCCGTCGCGCTTCTGTATAGTCGACGGGGACGCTCGAAGCGTCCTTTTGCGATGAAAAGACCGCCGCGAGTTGCGCGCAAGTGCGGATCGTCGTTTCCGAAAGCGGTTGACTCGCCCGGGCGAGCACATGGCTTCCCGGCGCCGAGCGCACATGGAACCAGACATCGTCGGGGTGTGCGAGCTTATGTGTGATTTCCGCGTTTTGACGGTTGTTCATGCCGACGAGGATCAAGACGCCGTCTGCGTCTTCATATGTATGGAACGGTTTTCTTTTCGGTGGCTTTCGTGAGGGCTTCTTTTTCAAGTGTCGATGCCGAACCAATTCGTCACGGATCTCTTCGGTATCCTCCCTGTCGGCGTCTTCGAGTTGCGCCTTCAACAAGGTGAAGTATTCGACATCGTTTTTCGCTTTCGCGATTTCCCGTCTGAGATGGGGAATCGCATTCTTTTTCTTCTTGTACGCCTTGAAATAGGCGTTGCTGTTTTCGATGGGCGACGCTTTCGGGTCGAGCGGGATGTCGTAGTCGGTTTCACCGTCGAACCCGCGACACTCGAGTGAACGATCGCCCGCTCGAATGGCGTGTTGGTATGTCAGGATGAGTTGTCCGTAGCGACGCTCGGTTTCGTTGTCCTTCGCCTCGACGAGTTCGCGTGCAAGCGATTCGAGTTTGTTTTCAAGCCGCTCGATGCGCCGCGCGAGAAACCGTCCGAGTTCCCGTTTTTGTGAGCGGAGACGGTCTTGTCGGTCCCGGACGCTGTAGAAATCGTCAAGCAGGGCCTGGGTGGAATCGAAGACTTTCTCTTCGCCTTCGAGATGGGTCAATCGGACGCAGGAGAACACCGTCTTCTCGTTCGTGAGGATGTTGAAGCGGGTTTCTTCGAGCAAGGTCTTCCATATCGTCGCCGGCATCGTCCGCTCCGTAGAGAGTCGGTGCAGGAACTCGCGGGCGAAGAGCGGAGAAACGCCTTGGAAACGGCGGGTGAGGTCACGTGGAGAGACGAAAGTGCCTTCTTCGAAGACCGCGGCGGCCGCTTCTTGATCGAAAGGGTCGACGCGGTCGTCTTCGGGAAAGACGTAGCGGGCACCGGGCTGGATCGTCCGCTTGCTATCGAAGGGGCCGAGCCTTTTGAGCGCGTCCATGACCGCATCCTTTTCGTCGAGCAAGATGATGTTGGCGTCTTTTCCGAACCCTTCATAGACGAGTGAACGCGTGATGCGCTCTCCGAAACGGTCGATGGTGTTCAAACGGACGACGACGACGCGGTCGTTGCCGTGTTGCTCGATGCGCTCGATGCGTGCACCTTCGGCGTGTTTGCGCAAAAACATGGCGAATCGCGGCGGATGCGGGGGTTTTTCGATGTCGGCACGCGTCAGTTGTATGCGCATCGCCGAGGGGGCGACACTCATCAAAAAGGAAAGCGATTCCGCCTTCCGTACTTGCAAGAGTACGTCGAAACGACCCGGTTGGAAGATCTTCACGATTCGACCGCCGACTAGCGCCGTTTTCATTTCATCGACAACGCGGCGGGTCATGATTCCATCGAAACTCATCTGCATCACCGGTCTCATTATAGCATATCGAAACACCGGGAAAACGGAAAAAGGTTGACTTTGTGGTTACAAAAGTCCGATAAAAATGTTATGATATATCATAATGGCATGCGTGCGGAGAGGAGCGAGCGAATGAAACTCAACGAAAGCGGATTGCTCATCGTCATCAGCGGCCCATCCGGCGTCGGCAAGGGGACGGTACGCAAAGCGCTTTTCGAACTCGAGGGACACGATCTGGAATACTCCGTGTCGATGACGACACGACCGCCGCGCAGCTATGAAGTCGAAGCCGAAGACTATTATTTCGTCAGCGAAAGCGAGTTCAAGCGTCGCATCGAAGCCGATGCCTTTCTCGAATGGGCCGAATTCGTCGGACACTATTACGGAACGCCGCTGGACAAAGTCCAGGAAAAACTCGCGATGGGTAAAGAAGTGGTTCTCGAAATCGAAGTCGAAGGGGCCTTGCAAGTCCGCAAGCGGATGCCGGAAGCCGTGTTCATCTTCATCGCTCCGCCGAACAAGGACGCCCTATATCGTCGACTACAACGTCGCGGAACGGAGACTGCGGATACGATCGAAAGACGTGTCGTCAAAGCGGAACGCGAGTTTCCCCTCGCACATAAGTACGATTACATCGTCGTCAACGACGAAGTGATGAACGCCGCGGACCGTGTCTTGGCGATCATCCGTGCCGAACATGCCAAAACCGAACGCGCCATCTACAAATACAACGCGTTGATGGGCATCCATCAAGACGAAGACGAATGACAGGAAAGGAAGAAAGGACCATGACGGATCACCAAGCCAGCAAATACGACAGGGCTTATGTCAAAAACGAAGGATTGCGGTATCCTTCCATCGACAAACTGCTCGTGCATATCGATTCTAAGTACCAACTCGCCTATGCCGCCGCCTTGCGCGCGAAACTCATCAAGGAACGTGACGACCTCTCGATCAAGGCGCATTGTGTCAAACCCGTCGGCATGGCGCTTGAGGAAATCGAAGCCGGCAAAGTCGTTATCGAGTTCGAGAAATAAAGTAGAAGATCGAGTTCTACTTTTTTTCTTCGCGGACACCGTCGCGTGATATAATGGAAGCGTAGGAACCGGAGTGACGCCATGAACAACGCATTCACCAAATTGTTGCATTTTCTCCAACTCGAAGCGTATGCGGAGGATATGCCGGGAAAACTGATCGAACTGACCGTCGATGACACCCGTCGCGAATGGTTTTTTCATGTGGAGTTCCCGCGGCCTTTGCCGTTTGCGACCTTCAAGCGCTTCGTGGAAAAACTCAAGGAAGTCCCGAAACAGGCGTCGACCTGTCATCGCGTCCGCTACCGGTTCGAATACGATGAAGGTTCATGCGAAGAACCCGAAGACTATTATCGCCACGTCTTGGAGAAGATGGTTTCGACCCGTCCCAGATATGCGGCTTTGAGCGATTTCGCCATCGAGAAGAACGAAGCCGGCGGTCTTTCCATCGTCTGTCCACAAGACGGCGCGTATGTCGAAAGTATGCTCTACGACATCGAAAGGGCGCTTTCAGACCTCGGCTTCTCGATTCCCCTTTCCGTAAAATACTGTGACAAATCGCCCTCGATCGCCGAGCGCATCGAGAAGATCGATGAGTTGGAGACGATCGAAGCCGAACGCACGCATGCCGCACGTTCGGAAAAGACGCGTTTCATCACGCATCGCAACCGGACGGTGAAAAAAATCACCCATCGCATAAGCGACATCCCGGTCGATGAAGACGCTTTGACCCGATACAAGTCCGAACATCATAAAGCCGATTTCGCCATCGAAGCCCGAGTGATGGATGTCGAAGAGCGTAGAATCAACCACAAGACGATGTTGTTCACGTTCGTCTTGAGCGATGACGATGATTCGATCTACGTCAAGAAGTTCGTCCGCGACCATGAAGAACACACCTTTCTACGCGGGACGAAACCGCACATGATGATGAAGGTCCAAGGCACGGCGCAATACGATACGTTCGTCGATGAAGTCGTGTTGACCGCGGTAACCATCGAACGGACCGACAACCCTGTCTTTCCCGAACTCCGCGAAGACGACGCGACTACACCGCGCGTCGAACTGCACCTGCATACGAAGATGTCGACGCTCGACGGCATCGACCATGTCGAGGACATCGTCGATGCGGCACTGCGCTTCAAGCATCCGGCCATTGCGGTGACGGACCACGGCGGCGTGCAGGCCTTTCCCGAGTTCGCCAAAGCCGTGCGCAACAAACCGATCAAACCGATCTACGGCGTCGAGTTCAACATCGTCGACGAAGACGAGACACGCATCGTCATCAACGAGGCGAAAGGCGACCTCAAAGACGCCGTTTTCACCGTCTTCGACATCGAGACGACGGGATTGAGCGTCCATTTTTCCCATATCATCGAAATATCGGCGATCAAGATCAAGGACCATCAAGTCGTCGACCGTTTCGACGCCTTCGTGAAACCGCCCGTCGCTTTGAGTGAGCAGACGAAGCGTCTGACCGGCATCTCCCAAAAAGACGTCGACGATGCGCCTCCGATCGCGGAAGTGCTGCCCCGATTCCTCGATTTCATCGAGGATACGGTCCTCGTCGCGCACAACGCCCGTTTCGACGTCGGTCACATTCAAGAGAACGAACGGCGTCTCGGACGAGAACCGACCGCGCATCCCGCCATCGACACATTGCAAATCGCCCGTCAGTTTTACGGCGACAGATTGAACCGGTTCAATTTGAAGAGTCTTGCGAAATTCTTCAAGGTCGAACTCAAACGGCATCACCGTGCCGAATACGACACCCGCGCGACCGCGGACATCTTCATGCACATGCTCACCGACCTCGACCGTCTCGGCCTCAAGACGTTTACGGACCTCGCGGAGCCGCAAAAGCTGCTCAGCGCTTTCAATCCCTATGCGCACGCGATGAATCGGCATGTGAACATCCTCGTGAAGACGCAGGCCGGATTGAAGAACCTCTATCGACTCGTGACGCTCGCGAACACGACCTATCATGAAAAGAAACCACGACTTCCCAAGCGCGTCTTGCAAAAGCATCGCGAAGGATTGCTGATCGGTAGCGGCTGCATCAACAGTGATTTTTACGAAACCGTTCTCAACCGGTGCGAAGCGGAAGCGGAAAAGAAAGCGGCCTTCTACGACTATCTCGAAATCCATCCGCTCGAAGATGCGAGACATCTTAGCAAGGACATCGACGACATCGACACCGTCATCGCCAAGACCCATGAACGCATCATCCGCATCGGACAACGTCTCGACATCCCCGTCGTCGCCACCGGCGACGTCCATCACATCGAAAGACAAGCGGTCAAATACCGTGACATCTACGTACAGACACCCGTCGTCGGCGGAGGTCTGCACGATTTGCACGGTTACGAAGACATACCGAGTCAATACCTCCGGACGACACCGGAGATGCTCGCGTGTTTCAAACATCTCGACGACACGCTCGCTTACGCCGTCGTCGTCGAAAACACCCGCGCACTCGCCGAAACGATCGAGCGTGTCGAACCGTTCGGGAAGGAACTGTACGCGCCGACCGACGATTTTCTGGCTAGAGAAGGCATTCCTTCCGTCGAGAAGAAGATGCTCGCGATGGTCGAGGACAGAGCGCGGTCCCTTTACGGGGATCCCCTCCCACCCCTAGTGTCGGACCGTTTGGACAAAGAACTCGGCAGCATCACCGAAAACAAGTTTTCCACCGTCTATTTCATGTCGCACCTCCTCGTGCGAAAATCGCTAGACGAAGGGTATCTCGTCGGTTCGCGGGGCAGCGTCGGTTCGAGTCTCGTCGCGACGTTGATGGACATTACCGAAGTCAATCCCCTGCCACCGCACTACGTGTGTCCGAAATGTCATTTCACGAGTTTCAAGATGAGCCCCGAAGAAAAGAGACGTTACGGCGTCCGGCCCGACGAACGCGGCGTGCAGAGCCTCCTCGAAGACGTCGCGAGCGGCTTCGACCTCGACGTCATCGAATGCCCCGGTTGCGGCTATGCCCTGAACAAGGACGGACACGACATCCCCTTCGAGACGTTCCTCGGGTTCAAGGGAGACAAAGTCCCCGACATCGACCTCAACTTCTCGGGTGATTACCAACCACTCGTCCATGAATACATCAGAAAGCTCTTCGGCAAGGACCACGCCTTCCGCGCAGGGACGATCTCGACCGTCGCCGACAAGACCGCGTTCGGATACGTCAAAGGGTATGTCGAGAAAAAGGGATTGACGCTCAGGAAAGCGGAAATCGACCGCCGCGCCAAAGTCATCGCCGGCGTCAAACGCTCGACCGGTCAACATCCCGGCGGCATCGTCGTCGTCCCCAACTACAAGGACATCCACGACGTCACCCCGGTTCAATATCCCGCCGACGACACGTCTGCGAGTTGGAAGACGACCCATTTCGACTACCATTCATTCGAAGACAATCTGTTCAAACTCGACGTTCTCGGTCACGACGATCCGACGATGATCCGTTTCCTCATGGATTTCGTCCGTGAGGACCCGATCAGTTTCCCCTTTAAAGAAGCGCAAGACATTCCTCTTGACGATCCGAAAGTTTATAAACT
>SLPE01000207.1 GCA_007132145.1 Candidatus Izemoplasma sp. | reverse complement strand
TTCCCGCGCGCCTGCCGCAGCGCGGCGGCGATCTGGTCGTCGGTCGGGCGGGTGCTGGCGTCTGCGGTCATGTCGTACCTCCCGATGGTGTGGCCGCCCGCTGGGCGGGCGGCCGGTCTGGTGATCAGCCGTAGACGTACGCGGGCACGTCGGCGTGCGTGCCGACGGTGCGGGCCGTGCGGCTGTCCTGCGGGCTGGCCTCGCTGTACCGCTCCAGGTCGCGCATGATCAGCCGCAGGTCTTCCCACGTGGTGCGCGGGTGCGCGGGCGGGTTGTCGATGTCCAGCCAGTACCCGACGCTGTCGCTGCCGCGCAGGGCCAGGCTGGCGGCATCGACGTCGTGACGGTCGCAGACGCGCTGCAGCCGCTGCGTGATGAACCGGGCCGACAGGCGCCGGTCGGCGTTGATGTACGTGGCGCCCATCAGGACCGGCTCGCCCGCGACGTACCGCGTGACGCTGTACTGCAGGTCTTGCATGCCGTCGAACCCGCCACCTGCGTACCTGCCGACGATGGCCTGCACCTGCGCGGTCGTCGGGCCGTCCGTCCAGGTCACGGTGATGCTATGCCCGCCGCGCGACTGGCGCACGCTGAACTTGGTGCCCGGCAGGCTCTCGCGCAGGCTGGCCCTGATCATCTTCGCCTGCTCGGTCGGGCTGATGTAGCGCTTCTGGTCGGTCATGTCGTCCTCCTGCGGCCGTGGCTCGGCCTGACACAAGACTACAGGCGCGTAGACGTGGCGTCAATAGGCCAGGCGCATGACCTGCTGCGCCAGCAGCGACGCGGCGACGCCCAGCAGCCAGCCGTCAGGCAGGCCGTGGTGCCGCTCCCAGCCGCGCTCGCCCAGCGCATGCACGCTGCTGCTGCTGGTGCGATGGCACGCGGCGCATAGTGGCACCGCGACGGCGTACGCGACGCCGTACCGTCGCGGCAGCGGCTGCCGCGTCTTCGCGCTGATCGCACCAGCGACGTGCGCCGCCTCCGACGCGCGGGCATGGCAGCCGGGCGCGCAGCACGGCAGGCTGGCGACGTACGCCAGGTGCTGGCGCCCGGCTGCGGGTCGTGTCGTCATCGCAGGGCGGCGCCCAGCACGGCCAGCAGGCAGCCGATCACGGCTAGGGTCACGTACCAGCGCGGCCGGTCGTCGTGCGGGCGCATCTGCGCCGCCAGGGCGACGCCGAGCAGCGCGGTGCCCGCGATCAGCGCCAGCGTCCAGCCGACGCTGCCGTGCTGGCCCAGCAGGGCGATCCATGTGGCGGTGATCAGCGCCAGGCCGTACACGCCACGGTGGTCGCGGCGGGTCATGCGTCGGCCCGCCCGTCGGCGTACTGCTGCAGGTCGGCGGCCGCGTGCTCGGTGGCGACGATGGCCAGCCGCACGGCCAGGTCACGCTCGACCGTCGATGACGGCAGCGCGTCGTACAGGTCAGCGACGCGGGCTTCGGCCAGTTCCAGCAGCGCGCGGGTGCCGTCGCTGATCGCCGCGCCAGCGCCCGTGACGCCGCACATGCTGATCGGTCGGTGGTCTGGCCCGTACCCGAGGCGCGGCTGGTGGCCCTGCTGGTACGCCACGCACGACATGGCGCGTATGGCGCGGCCCAGCGCCAGGCGCGCGGCCGCGATGGCGATCTCGGCGTCGCGCATGCTGCTGGCGACGTCGTCTGCGATGCGCTGCGCAGCGTCGGCTGCGGTGTCGCTGGTCATGTAGGATCGGTGCCCGTCCATCGTGCCCTCCTGATCGCGTGGCCGCCCGCGCTGGGCAGGCGGCCGGTTGTGTCGTGTCGTCTACAGGCGCAGGCCGCGCCGGTCGGCTTCGGCTACCAGCGCGTCCAGCCGGTCGCCCGTGCTGATGACCCAGGCGCGGCGCGCGAACGCGGTGCGCAGGGCCTGCTGCGTGCGGGTGATCTGGCGGCGCAGCTGGTCGTCGGTCATCGCCAGCCGCGCGGTCGGTGATGGCGTGGTCGCGGTCGCTGGGCGGCGTGCCATCACGCACCCGCTCCTGCGGCGACGTACGCCACGCCCAGCGTGTCGTCGGTGTCGATGTCCACCAGCGTCAGGCACCACGGGTCATCGTCATGCACCCAGACGTCGAGGCCGCGCACCAGCGGCGGCAGGGTCAGATCGGCGGCCAGACGGTCGAGGTCCAGCAGGCCATCGTCGGTGACGTATGCGCCCACGATCTCGATGCTGCCGTGGTGCCATTCGGCGCGCACGATGACGTCGGCGTCGTCTGCGGGTTGGTTGCGGGTGGCGGGGTCGGTCATGGCGTCCTCCTGGCGGCCGTGGCTCGGCCTGATCCAATAGTACGCGCCCGTAGACGCCACGTCAAGCGGCGACCCGTAGGTCGCCGCTGCGTGGTCGTGCGCCGCTGATCAGCGCGCGCTGTCGTCGTACGGCACCGCGTCGGCCGGGTACCCGTAATCAGTGCGGCGCGTGACCGGGCGGCAGGCCCACAGACCGGCGAACCCGGTCTGGCCGCTGTCGCTGATGGCGATGGTGGCGGGCGCCATCTCGGTCGTCAGGCGCAGGCCCATCTTGGCCGCCTTCGTGCGCGGGCCGAACCTGCAGTTCACGATGCGCGTGTGCCCGCGCTCGTCCTGCTCGGTGTCGTACGTGACCGTGTGCGGCACGTACATGCGGCGGCCGCTGGTCGTCTCGATCTGCCAGACCAGCGGGCGGGTGCCCGCGTACTCGTACTGGCTGACGATCAGGCGGGCGCGCAGCCTGCGGCCGTCGGCGTCTACCAGCGCGTCGAACTCGTCCTGCCAGCCGTCGTCGGCCAGGTCGGCGGCCAGGTCGTACATGTTGGCCGTGATCTGGCTGGCCTTCTGGCTGACGAACCCGTCTTCCTGGCAGCGCTCGTAGCTGTCGATAGCATCCTGGCGGCGCTGCGCGGCCTTGGCGCGCAGCTGCTGGCTGGTCATCTGGCGTTCGGTGCGGCTGATCATGTCGCCCTCCTGGTGCGCGTGGCTCGCGCGGTGATCTGACCCCAAGATACACGGGCGTCTACGCTACGTCAAGCGTCAGCGCCCGATCTGATGACCGGGCGCCGCCTGGCTGGCTGGGCGCGCGTCAGCGCGCGTTCTGCAGGGCCTGCATCGCCTCGGCGACGCTCAGGCCCATGCCCGCCGCGTACAGCGTCGCCGCGCGCACGTACTCGCGGCGATCACCGCGCGCCAGGGCGGCGAGCGCGTCGGTGCGGGGTTCGCCCGTGCGCTGGCCGATGGTGCTGGTGGCGTCGATCAGCATGGTTGCCCTCCTTTCGTGGGATGAAGCACTCTACGCGACCGTCTACGCCGCGTCAAGCGTATGGCGTCATCGGCGCTGGCGCCCAGCCGCACCAGCCGCAGCGCATCGCCGTACGCGCCCGCAGGCACGCGGCCATCAGCGGCCAGCCGCGCCAGCCGCGCCATCTGCAC
>SLPE01000074.1 GCA_007132145.1 Candidatus Izemoplasma sp. | reverse complement strand
TCGATTGGGAGGACTTCTATCCCTTTCTCGCGTATGCGCTTTCGACGCATGACGCAGAGACGCTCAACACCGTCTTCGGCTTCGACGAAGGCCTCGAAAACCGTGTGTTGAACGCCGGCGTACCTACTTCTTTCGCGTCGTTGCTCGAAAGGGTTTCGACGCCCCGCTATACGACGTCGCGGTTGATGCGGTGCTTTATGCACGCCTTGATCGGTACGAAGAAATCCCTCGTTGAAAACGCGCGTCTACCGTACATCCGCGTCCTCGGCATGCGTTCGGCGGGACAACGCCACCTGAATCGCATCAAGCACACCGTAGACGTACCGATCGTCACGAAACTCTCGAGTGAGCGGCCGACGTTGCTCGAACACGAACTGAAAACGACACGTGTCTACGATCTCGTCAAGCGGAACGGCTTGCTCGAACGGGAATTCGAGCCGGTGATGATGCACTAGCGTTTCATTTGAATTATCCCTTGGGGTCTCCTATAATGTGTTCGAGGTGATACCATGCACGATGAATCGACCGTTCGGTCCGCTATCGAGACGTTGAAAGATCCCGTATCGGGGAAGTCGTTCAAAGAAACAGGCGCCGTCAAGTTCGTTTCTGTGGAAAAAGACGCCAAGAAGGTCAATGTCGTCGTTGCGCTCGACGTCGTCGACGACAAAACGAAGGCGACGATGACCCGACAACTCGCCAAAGTCGTGAAGATCGACCTCGGCTTCTCGGGTCTGAGCGTCGATTATCAACTCGCCAAACTCGAGAAGAGCATTCTCGGTCGCCACGACGGGCCGATGTACATCGGCATCGCCAGCGGCAAGGGCGGTGTCGGAAAATCGACCGTCGCGGCGAACCTCGCACTCGCTTTGACACGCATCGGCAAAAAAATCGGCATCATTGATGCCGATATCTACGGTAGCAGCATTCCGACGCTTTTCGACCTTGATGCGAAAGCACCGAAGGCGACCGAAGACAAGAAGATGATGCCGCCTACCTCCCATGGCGTCCAGATCATGTCGACCGGGTTCTTCCTCGAAGGCGACAAACCCGTGATGTGGCGGGGTCCGATGCTCGGGAAGATGCTCAATCACTTCTTCTACGACACGCAGTGGGACGAGGAAATCGACATCATGTTGATCGATTTGCCGCCCGGCACCGGCGATGTGGCCATCGATATCCAGAAACTCATTCCCGCATGCAAGATGCTCATTGTGACGACACCGCACAAAAGTGCTTCCCGCGTCGCCATCAAAGCCGGTTACGCCGCCAGGGAGTTGAAGCACGACGTCATCGGCGTCGTCGAAAACATGAGTCATCTCGAACACGACGGTGAACGCCTGATGCCCTTCGGCGAAGGCGGCGGCGAGGATGTCGCGAAGAAACTCGACACGCGCGTTGTCGCGAACATTCCGCTCGCACAACCGAAAGACGGACATCACAGCCTCTTCTCGATGGAAGAGGACACGGGCGTCATCTACCTCGGTTTGGCAAACCGTCTGATCAAGACGTTGGCATGAAAAAACCCGGATTCGGGTTTTTTTCATGGTTCATTCATGCGTTGCTCGGTTCGGGAACGGTGATGAACTTACGACGCAAATCCTTCATTTCGAGGATGTAGACGAGAAGGCAGATCGACCCCGCCAACAAATCGGCGCTCAAGAAGGTGATCCAGATGCCGTCGAGCGCGAAGAAGTGTGTCAACAAGAACAACAGGGGCATGAAGAGCAGGAATTGCCGGGACAAGCCGACGAGCAACGCACGGACGGGATAGCCCATCGCCTGATAGACGCTCGAGAGGATGACTTGGAAGCCGATCATCGTGAACCCGACGCTGATGATCCTGAATGCCCTGGCCCCTTCGGTGATGAACAAGGCGTCTTCGTCACGAGAGAAGATCACGAACAACAGTTCCGCGGAGATCAAGGTGAAGGCGAACATCAAGGCGAAATAGGCGACAATCAGACGCGTGGCGAACTTGATGACGTCGTAAAGGCGTTCGTGGAACCGTGCGCCGAAATTGAAGCCGACAATCGGGATGAGGCCTTGCACGAGACCGAGTCCCGGCAGCAACAGGAACATGATCATCCGGTTGATGACGCCATAGATCGATATGTAGATCCCGGGTCCGATATCGGCGGGCGCATGAAAGTTGATCATATGGTTGACCGCGACCGCGAGCACGGCGCCGAGCGTGTTGCGCACGAATGTCGGCAACCCGATGGCGAGAATCTCGCCGGTCATCTTCAAATCGAGTTTGTGGATCGTCTTGAGCCGGATGTTGAGTTCGGACCGTTTTTGCATCGCCATTGAGAAGACATATATGAAGGAAGCGCTCTTGGCGATGAGCGTCGCGACCGCGGCGCCTTGGACGCCCATCTCCGGGATGAAGCCGATGCCACGGATGAAAAACGGGTCGAGGGCGATGTTGACGACGGCGCCGATCAACAATGAAACCATCGCGACGTTGGCGCGACCTTCTGCGCGAGAGAGGTTGTTCAAGACGATGGCGAGAGAAAAAGGAATCAAGCCGATCAAGATGACGCCGAGATACTGGCGTGTGTATTCGATGTTTTCCTCGGTAGCGCCGAACAAGGTGAGTAGCTGTTCTATGAAAATCAATCCGGTGAGTGAAATCGCGACGGACACGATGAGATTCAAGAAGAGCGCGGTATTCACCGATTTCGTCATCGAATCTCGGTCTCCGCGACCGTAGGCACGTGAAAAAATCGACGCGCTCCCCATACCGATCATGAGGCCGATGGCCATGACGATCATCTGGATCGGAAAGACGATGGCGAGCGCGCCGATGGCGATTTCATCAACCCAACGAGCGACGAATATCGTATCCACGAGATTGTAGAGTGCATTCGCGAGCATGGCGATGGTCGCGGGAATCGCGAGTTTGATCAACAGTCTGCGGACTTCCATCTTGCCGAGCATGTCGCTACGGGATCGATAAGACATTGAATCACTCCGTTCAATTGCATTATATCAGAAATTGAACGGGATGAACGCTCATTCTTCTTCGATTCTTTTGATTTTCGCAAGCGCGCGGTCGTGCTTTTTCTTGACGGCGAGCGCTTCTTTGTACCGGGAGGACTCGATGGAAAGCGTCATCAGTTTGTCGGCATAGGTATGCATGTCGCCGAGATTCTGCCGTTCGATGGCGAGCGGGAAGGCGACGTCCCGTAAATAATCTTGCAACGCTTCTTTGTCGCGAGTCGTTTCGACCGTGTATCTCACTTTTTCTTCCAAGGCGTGCCTTGTGGCGTCCTCGGTTTCGAAGATTTTCGTCAAAGTGTGCGACGCGTGGGGTGCATTCGCGAAGAGGAGTCGATATTCCATCAGTTTGATGCGGTAATACCATGCGTCCTTGTTGTCATTGCGCACCCGCTTCAGACATTCGATCGCTTCGTCGTCTTGTTTT
>SLPE01000017.1 GCA_007132145.1 Candidatus Izemoplasma sp. | reverse complement strand
GCGAACGTCTTCGCGCAAAGCCCGCAATCGTCGCAAGAGGCGACATCCATCCGATAGGCGTGGAATAAACGTGCGTCGACCCCTTCGATGAGTGCATCGACGAGTGTCATGGTCTTGCCGTGTTCATTCGGTGAGCCGTTGAGGACGAGCAAGGACTTCATAGAAGACCACTTCCTTCGCTTCGATTTTCAAGGCGCGGGGAATCTGTGTCGTGCATTCTCTAGCGTCGACATCGCGCGAAGTGAGTCGGCGCGTCCACGTGGACGCCGATGTGTCGCGAACGTAGGCGGCGGTTTCGACGACGCACGCTTCATCTTTGGCGAGGTTCGCAATGACGACAAGGGTATGTGACGGTGTCTCGAAGCGGAATCCGAACACGTAAGGCGGCGTTTCCTCGATGACGCTCGCCTTGGAGACTTCTTCGATGGCGTCGATATAACGTCTGCGCAACGTCGCGAGGCGCTCGAGCATCGACGGTATCTCGACGGCGTCTTGATGGGTATAATCGAAATCGACACGGTCGAACAACGCGAGCTTTTCGATGCCACCGGGATTTTGCACGTCGAGTCCGTGATTCATCGGCGCACGCGCATAGACTTCCTGTGCGGAGTTGATGAAAGGCGCGGCGTTGGGGGTGACATACGATAGCGCGGTGAAAGCGCGTGCATAGGCTTGATCGAGTCGCTGCGCGATTCTCGGGGTGTCGTGTGTTTCCGCGGAAGCGAAAACGGGGCACGAAGCATTGCGTGTCTCTGTGAAAAACCGGTATGCGAGACCCTCTTCGACGCGTGGTATCTTGTAAAATGCGTCGCCGACGATGATGTCGTAACCGGCGCGCAAGGCGTCGTCCCCCCGGGAAGGGTCGAGTTCCTCGCCGATTAATGCGACATGCGCATCGACCGCTTTCGCCGCTTTGAACATCGCTTCGAGCAACGCCTCGGGCAAGGCGTGACCCATGTCGATCCGTACGCCGTCAATGCCGTAGGTCTTCTGATGATGAGGGATGATGGATGCGAGTCTTTTCCAAAGGTCGTGATTGGGCCTATCCCCGGGATTCAATGACGCTTTCATCACGTCTTGCAGCACATACGGAGGCTGGCCTTGTTCGACATGCGCTTTCGCAGCGATGGGATGATCGAGATAGAGACGCAAGGCCGTGATGTCGCTCCAAGGCGGCTGGTCATCGTTGACGACATCGCTGAAAGCGGGCGCTACGGTCATGCCGAAACGTTGGTCGATAACGTCGAGGAGCGCGTCTTCATCTTGAATGCTTCGCCAGAGTTCCGCATCCGTTTTCCATGGATCCGGCTTGAACCTTTTCAAGTGTTCACGGACGTCGCCGGAGGCATACAGGCGTTTCGCATGTGAAGGCGTCGCGACACTCTTCGAGGCGATTGTGTCGACCATGGGAGGCCTATACTCGTCAAGAGTCGACGATTCGACCCAGTAGAACCAATCGGGATGGTCCTTGAGCCAGACATTGTCGACGCCTAGCGTCCGCGGCACGATGTCGATGACGACCCGGATGCCGAAAAGATGGGCCGCTTCGACAAGCGCGGCGAACTCGGTGTCGATGTCTGTGTCGTGTCCCGTCATCGGGTCCTTGAGCGTTTCATCCAAGGCGAAGAAATCGGCAACGGCGTAAGGACTCCCGAGTTCGCCTTTCTTGCGAGCGAGCGAGCGCTTGAACATCGGCAGAAGATACAAGGCGTCCACGCCCATGCGTTCCAGATGCGGAAGGAGCGCCATCATCTTCAGACACGTTCCCGTTTCCTTGAGGCCGAAACGGTTGACGTCTTCGAGTTCGCCGCTCGCATCGGCGTCCCAAGCGGCTGACGTCCGGACCAACGTCGAGTAATAGACGGCTGAACGTGCCCAGCCTTCCCCTTTGCCTTTCAGCGGAGCCAACGGCGCATGTGCGAGGGCATCCGGTGCGCGAGCGATGGTCGATTCAATCAAATCGGCAAAGTACCCCCACGGATTGACGAACGCCATTCCGCGCCTTCCTTCTTTGAATAGACGGGGGATCGCATAATCCTTCACACTTTTTTCGCAGTGCTTTCTCAGTGCCTTCAGCACTGTCTTGAGATTCGAAGTCATCGCGTCAACCCTTTCATCACGACCATTATACATGATTTGTTCCGCGAATGCATCGCCGAGATGCAAAAGTAAACGTTTTCTTGTACATGCTTTCCCGTGTGCAAACCGTCAAAAAATGGTATAATTGTTACGAACGGATGTGAAAACATGAAAAAACCCGTAGTCTTGATCGTCATGGACGGTGTCGGCCTCGCCGAACCCGGAGAAGGCAATGCCGTCCGCCTCGCAAAAACACCCAATCTCGACAGGCTTTTCGAGCAATACCCGCATACGACCTTGAAAGCTTCAGGAGAAGCGGTCGGTCTTCCCGGGGGGCAGATGGGGAACTCCGAAGTCGGTCACCTCAACATCGGTGCCGGTCGAATCGTCTATCAATCGCTGACGCGCGTCCACCGTGCGATCGCCGACAAGAGCTTCTACAAGAACGAAGCCTATCTCTCGGCTATCGAGCATGCCAAGAAAAACGAAGGGACCCTTCATGTGATGGGCCTTTTGAGTGATGGGGGCGTTCACTCGCACATAAGCCATTTCGAAGCGATGCTCGACCTCGCGAAGATGCACGACGTCAAGCGTCTCGTCGTGCACGCCTTCCTCGACGGCCGCGATGTCGGGCCGAAATCCGCCATTCCCTTCATCGAGCGACTCCAAAATCACATGAAAGCCATCGCTCTTGGAGAAATCAAGAGCGTCCACGGTCGTTATTACGCCATGGACCGCGACAGGAACTGGGAACGCATCCAGAAGAGTTACGATGTGCTCGTCCATGGCAAGGGCAAGACGGAAAGCGATGCCGTCTCCGGCATCGAAGCGTCCTATCGGGATGACGTCGGCGACGAGTTCGTCGTTCCTTTCGCCATCGGTGAAGCGAAGACCATCGAAGACGGCGACAGCGTCGTTTTCATGAATTTTCGTCCCGACCGCGCCATCCAGCTGTCCACAGTCCTCACCAATCCGCCGAGAGCGGGCATCACGAGTGCGAAGCGTTTCAACGATTTGTGTTTCGTGTGCACGATGCACTACAGCGAAAACGTCAAGGGCAAGATCGCCTTCGAATTACAACCGCTCGACAACCTCTTCGGGGATGTCGTCAGCGAAAACGGGCTCAAGCAGTTGCGTATCGCCGAGACGGAAAAATACGCTCATGTCACGTTCTTCTTCGATGGCGGCAAGGACAAGACGATTCCGGGAAGTACGCGTGTCCTCATAGACTCGCCGAAAGTCGCCACATACGACATGAAACCGGAAATGAGTGCGCATGAAGTGACGGCCCGAGTGCTCGAAGAACTCGAAAAGAACATCCATGACGTCATCATCCTCAACTACGCCAATGGCG
>SLPE01000180.1 GCA_007132145.1 Candidatus Izemoplasma sp. | reverse complement strand
TCGACGGTAAGAAGACAAGGTCCCCCGATAGCCGAAACGGCCGTTGGCGATGAGGAACTTGTCCCCGTGGCCGACAATGTCTTCCCGGGAAAAACCCTTCTCTTCAAGCGTCCACATGTGTGGTCTCCATGACGAAGACGTGATGCCCCTTTAAAATCCGCTTCTTCCCGTATACGTCACAAGGGACGGGGGGACCTTCGACATCGATGAGGACACGGTCACGCTCGACAGTGACCTTCAAAATCGTCTTTCTCAAGGTCAAAGAGAACATGTATCTCGTCCAGGCAGCGGGCAACGTAGGCGAGAGACGGATAGCGTCGCCGTCGCTTCGGAAGCCACCGAAACCGTAGACGATGTTCATCCAGGCCGCGGCGAGGCTCGTCGTATGCAAGCCTTCATTCGTGTTGCGGTTGTAATCGTCGAGATCCATGCGCGTCGCGAAGCCGAAATATCGGAGCGCATCGGTTTCTTTACCGAGTTCCGAAGCCAGAATCGAATGAATCGAGGGCGACAAGGAGGATTCATGGATGGTGCGCGGTTCATAGAACTCGTAGTTTTCACGTTTTTCTTCGAGCGTGAAATCGTCACTATGCAAGAACATGAACATCAACACGTCGGGTTGTTTGATCATGTCGTTTCTGTAGATCCGGTCGTAGGACCATGTGTTGTAAAGCGGAAACGCTTCTTTGGGAATGCTCGAAATGTCGAGATGCGGCAAATCGAAATAGCCTTCGTGTTGTTCGATGAGTGCGTTTCGTCGCGGAATGTACATCGCTTTTGACAGTTTCTTGAACCTCTCTATGTCGGCATCGAGATTTCCGAAACGCTGCAGGCGTTCACGATGGCGTTCATAAGTCTCAATGATGAAATCGAAGGTCCGTTTCGCCATATAATTCGTGTAAGCGTTGTGATGGACCATCATCTGGAACTCATCGGGCCCCATGACCGCGTAGAAGCCGAAACGGGTCCGGTTCGCGTTCCATTGACCACGCGACGCGAGAAAACGCGATATTTCCAAAAGCATGTCGAAGCCTTCATCGATCAGGAAATCGGTGTCGCCGGTGATCCGGACATAGTGCCGAATCGCGTAAGCGACGCCCGTGCTCGGTTGAAACTGCAGGCTTGCGTGTTGCCACAACGTACATCCTTCCTCACCGGTGAGCGTCGCGACCGGGTAACACGCACCTTCGCAATCGAGTTCGCGGGCGCGGCGTTTCGCCGCATCGAGCGTACTTCGACGATACAGCAGCAACCGCTTCGCCGCAGCGGCATCGGTGAACAGATAGAACGGGAAACAATAGGTTTCCGTATCCCAGAAAGTGTGTCCGCTGTAGGCTTCACCGCTCAATCCCTTGGCGCCGATGTTGTGGGTCGGATCGGCGCCTTGATAGGTCTGTCTCAGTTGGAAGAGACAGAAACGGATGCCTTGTTGGTTCAAGACGTCGCCGTCGATGACGATGTCGCATCGACGCCAGAAATCGTTCCAATACGCCAGGGCACACGTCTTCGCGTTCGCATAGGTCGCTTGTCGTTCGGTTGTGGCGAGTGCGCGCTCGAGGGCATCGAGAGGCGCGACGTCCTTGTAGACGGTGTTGGTGATGCGTTTTTCAAGGAAGAACGACGTGTTTTCATCGAGCGTGCATGTGAACTCGTGCCCGAAACGTTCACCGTCGTCGAATGCTTTCGCAGGGGGATGGGATGTGGAAAGGCGATAGGCGGAGACGACGACCTGTCCCGTCGTTCGCGTTTGCGTCTTCGCGGCGGCGCCGACGTTTTCGAGGCGTTTTTCGAGCAAGGTCCAGAACCCCGTCTTTCCTCCATGGGAGGTCGCCGTGTCGAGCCCGACACGGACGCCGAGTTTCGTCGTCGCATCGGCCTCGACGCGAATCGTCTGGTAGGCGTGCTCCGTCTTCTGCATGTCGAGCAGACGACAGAACTCGATTTTCAGACGCTTGTCGCCGCGCGCGATGTCGACACGGCGTGTCAAGACACCGTCTCTCATGTCGAGCGTCCGTTCGAAGGCGATGATCCGCTCTTTGGCGAGATCGAGCGGTTCATCGTCGATGAAGATGCGCGTATGGAGCCAATCGACGGCGTTGACCATGAAGTGTGTCTTTTGGACGATGCCTTTGTACCCGGGAGCGGCGGGATCGGTGTCGACTTCGTAGACGCCGTTGAAATAGTGCCCTCTCAAAGAAGACACGGCGACGCCTTCATCGATGAAGCCGCGGACCCCCATGGCTTCGTTGGCGAGCGTGAACACCGATTCACTGACACGGTTGCGCGAAGGGTCGTAACCTTCCTCTATAATGCACCACGGGTCTAGCTTGAAATACGCATCGGGTTCTTTTTGCATGTCTCATCCTCCAATCTTCATTCTTTGATGCCCGTCGTCGCCACGGCGCTCGTAATCTGTTTTTGGAAGATGAAGAACAAGACGACGGGGGGAATGATCGACAATGCCAGTACCATCAACAGGATGTCCGGGCTGAAACCCATCGCCGTGCCGAGGTCGCTGTGCAACTTGAAAATCTTGACCATGACGGTCTGATAGGGATCGTCGAGCAAGACGAGGAAAGGCAAGAGGAAGTCGCTCCACGCCGCGTTGAGGGTGAAGATCGACACGACTCCGACAATCGGTTTCGACAGCGGCATGAGAATCCGGAAAAACACTTGGATTTTGTTTGCGCCATCGATTTCAGCGGCTTCGAACAACGCCTTCGGCAAGCGGTCGAAATAGGCTTTGAACATGATGAAATAGAAAGGGTTCGCACCGAAGACGAGCCAGAGGGGGACATAGGTGTTGATCAATCCGAGCCGGACGATGTTGTGAAACAACGTCCCCATGTTCAAGATCGGCGGGATCATGAGACTGATCATGACGAGCGCGAAGACGAGTCTGTACCCTTTCGGCTTGATTACGGAAACGGCATACGCGAGGAGTCCGTTGAAGAAGATCGACGCGAGTATGGCGCCGGCGACGACGATGAGCGAGTTGATGAAGTATCGACCGAATCCGAGCATGCGCCAAACGTCGTACACTTTCGAGAGACGGATTTCGTCGGGGAACAGTGTGAATGGCACACGGTAGAGTTCGACCGGGGTCTTGAAACTTGAAAGGAAGAGCCAAAGCGGTGGAAAGACCGTCACGAGAAGAGTGAGGGCGAGCACGAGGAAAAACGCCGCATAGAGTACGTACGTATGCCAACGCTTGTAATCGGAATGGACGATGATACCGGTCGTTTTCCTTCTCAGCCTTTTCATGGTCGGTCTCCTCAATGGTTGTCGGCGCGTCTGCTGATCCGCAAGTAGACGAAGGTCATGACGAAGAGCATGCAAGCGACGATGACACCCAAGGCGGCCGCTTTGGAGGCCTCTCCCATCCGGAACGCATAGCGATATATGAGTTGCAACAAGGAAAGCGAAGCGTTGTCCGGACCGCCTCCGG
>SLPE01000043.1 GCA_007132145.1 Candidatus Izemoplasma sp. | reverse complement strand
TGCGTCGGCTCGAATGTCTTGTGTTTCAACGTCGCGTTCTCTTCGAGTTTCGGCAACGTCTTCGTCTCGAAGGATTCGTAGTCGCTATAAACCACCATGTATCCTTCGAACGTCTTCTTCTGTCCGCTCGCGCGGAACAAGGCTTCTTTGTTTTTCAGTTCGACGGTCGTCGTCGTATAGCGAAGCGGTTTCATCAACGACGCGAGCGCCCGCTCGTAAATCATCTTGTACAGACGGTACTCGTCACGCTTGAGATGCTTGCGGACGCGCTCTGGCGTCCAGGCGACGTCGGTCGGACGGATGGCTTCGTGCGCATCCTGTCCCTTGGTCGTCTTCTTTCCCTTGACGGGGGCTCCGACATACGCTTTTCCATAGGTCTTTTCGATATGGGACTGAGCCGCTTGAGCGAAAGAGCCGCTCAAACGGGAGGAATCTGTCCGCATGTAGGTGATCAAACCGACACTCTTGTTGTCGATGTCCACCCCTTCGTACAATTGTTGTGCGATGACCATCGTCCTCTGCCCGGTAAAGTTGAGTTTCGTCGACGCTTCCTGTTGCAAAGTCGAGGTGATGAACGGGGCTTTCGGCGTGCGACGGCGGGGTTTCTTCGCCACCGATGTGACGGTGTAGGTGTCGGAAAGCCGAGATAGGAGCACGTCGGTTTCCTCTTTGTCGGAAAGTTTCGCCTTTTTTCCGTTCAACTGCGCGAGTTCGGCTTCAAAACCGTCGAAAACGGCTTTCACGCGCCAGTATTCCTCTTTGACGAAAGCGGCGATTTCTCGTTCACGTTCAACGAGCATTTTCAAGGCGGCGCTCTGTACGCGTCCCGCGGATTTCGATTTGATCTTGTTTTGTAGGAGTTTACTCAGTTTGAAGCCGATGATCCGATCAAGAATCCGCCGGGTTTCCTGACTCGAAACCAATTGGAGGTCGATACTCCGCGGTTGTCGGAACGCTTCTTGCACCGCGTCTTGGGTCACTTCGTTGAAAACGACCCTATAGGTCGGTTTGCCTTTCAAGTCTAGCACTTGTTCAAGGTGCCAGCTGATGGCTTCGCCTTCTCGGTCCGGGTCGGTCGCGAGGTAGATTTCATCGGCTTGTTGAGCCGCTTTCTTGAGTGAATTCACGATGCTGACCTTGTTTTTGATGATGTCGTATTGCGGGGCGAAATCGTTGTCGATGTCAAGCCCCAATCCGCCGACGTTGGCGATTGCCAAGTCGCGGATGTGGCCTTTCGACGACAGGACGTCGTATTCTTCCCCGAGGTATTGTTTGATCGTTTTCGATTTGCTCGGTGATTCGACGATGACGAGTTTTTTCATAAAAGCACCTCCGGTCGTTCTTGATTATGACACGCACTCCGAAACGCTGTCAAGCGGATAGTTTCCTTATATATATGCCTATATATAACTTTTTCACCGCTTTCTACGACTTTCGTTTGTCATCGCTTCTTCATGACAAATGTCATCCGGTCTCTGCCTTGCATGTCTTCCTTCTGTATGATACGGACGTGCTTCAAGTATTTCTTGCACAGTTTGCGGATTTCTTTCGCTTTGTCCCACGCGTGTTCAAAGGCGATGATGTAGCGTTCGTTGAGGACCTTCTCCGCATCCTTGAGGATTGCACGATAGTAATCGAGTCCGTCTTTCCCTCCAAAAAGTGCGACGTGAGGCTCGTGGTCGGCAATCAACGGTTCGAGCCGTTCCTTGTCCGGGATGTAAGGCGGGTTCGAGACGAGGATGTCGAAACGTTGCCCGTAGACGGGTTCGAGCAGATTTCCCGAATAGAACGTGACGTTGCTATCGAGTTTTTCGTTGTTCATGCGTGCCGTTTCCAAGGCCGCTTCGCTAATGTCCGTCGCGTGCGCCTCGATATCGGCGTCTTCGAGACTCAAGGTGATGGCGAGACATCCCGAACCGGTCCCGACATCGAGGAGTCTCGTTTTTCGCGTGCCGAAATACGTGTCTTTGATCTCCAACAGGTAAGCGACGAGTTCTTCAGTCTCGAATCGTGGAATCAACACATTCTGATTGACGTTGAAATCGTGTCCGTAAAAACACTCGTGTTGCGTGATGTATTGCACCGGTCGGTTATCGATGACGTATTCGTCTACCGCTTTCAAGAAAGCCTTGTAAGCGGCAGGATGCATGTCCTCTTGCATCTTCGCTATCAAACCGGCGCCCGAGAGCGCCGAGAAGTGTAACATGAGCAGTTTGACACCCGAAACTTCCTTGCCGTTGTCACGGGCGTATTGTTCATTGATTTTGAGAGCTTCCTGGTAAGTGGGCATGGTGTTCTCCTTCAATGCCTTGCGGTGTCTTCGGTTTCTAGTCTGCGTTTGAGTTCTTCTTCGATGAGCGCGTCGATGATGGCGTCGAGTCTTCCATCCATGACCCTGTCGAGTTGTTTGAGGGTGAAGCCGATGCGATGGTCGGTCACACGGTTTTGCGGATAGTTGTACGTGCGGATCTTCTCGCTGCGGTCGCCGCTGCCGATCTTGCTGCGACGTTCGTCGCCTTCCTTTTCCAGTTGTTCACTGACCATCTTGTCATGTACGCGTGCGCGCAACACCTTGAGTGCGGTCGCCTTGTTTTCGTGTTGGCTTTTTCCGTCTTGGCATGTGACGACGATGCCGCTAGGTGCATGGGTGATCCGTACGGCGGAATCCGTCGTGTTGACGTGCTGCCCGCCGGCACCGCTCGAACGGAATGTGTCGATGCGCAAATCGTTGGGCTGGATGTCGACGTCGACGGCCTCGGCCTCGGGGAGGACGACGACAGTCGCGGTCGACGTATGGATGCGCCCTTGCGACTCTGTCGCCGGCACACGTTGGACACGATGGGCACCGGATTCGTATTTCAAGAACGCATAGACGCGGTCGCCACTGATGGAAAACTCGATCTGGCTGAATCCGCCCGCTTCGCTTTCGAGTGCAGAAATCAAATCGATGCGCCAGTTCTTCGTTTCGGCGTATTTGAGATACATGCGGTACAAGTCGCCGGCGAAGATGTTCGCTTCGTCTCCGCCAGCTGCGCCACGGATTTCGACGATGACGTTCTTGTCGTCGTCGGGATCCTCGGGGACGAGTCTTTTTTGCAACTCGGCTTCGAGTTCGACCAAGGCGTCTTGTTGTTCATCGAGCTCGCTTTGTGCGAGCTCGCGAATGTCGGGGTCGTCTTCTTTGATGAGCGTTTTCAACTCTTCGATCGTCTCTTCCGTTCGTAAAATCCGTTCATGCACGGATACGATCTTTTCGAGGTCGCTCTGCTCTTTCGCGAGCGCGGTCATCTTGGGAATGTCGGAAACGATGTCCGGATCGCCGAGCAAGGCGTTGATTTCTTTGTAGCGACGGGTGATGGCGTTCAGACGTTTCTTCATTCGAATCACTCCGGGCCTTATTATATTACACCGTCCACCTTTTTTCAACACATCTGTTCAAGGGCTAAAACACG
>SLPE01000107.1 GCA_007132145.1 Candidatus Izemoplasma sp. | reverse complement strand
ATCATTTATCCCTAATGCGAATGAATATAACGTTCGTGTTTATAAGGGGTTTAAATCGGTACTGATAGGTAATACAAATATAGTTACATCAATGGGTGTTGATTGGAAAAAAATTAAAATATGATGAAAACAGTTGATTTAAAATTTTGGGAACTTTGTGACGAAATTGATTATTGGAAAGAAAGGGCAAAACATTACGAAAAAGAATATAATGATTTGCTTGCTGAAAATGCAATTCAATCTAAAGAAAGACTATTAGATGCACAAAAGGGTGTCGCTAACGCATTAAGATTTGCATTATGTATTAAAGATAATGCAGATGGTAGTCTTAGTATTGATAAAAAAGATAGAAAATTCTTAGCAGAAGGTTACAAATAAAATAAATTATGGAAAATATTGAATTTAGAGAATTCCCTAAAATGGCGAGGTTATCAAGAAATATGATAATCACTGAAAAAATTGATGGCACTAATGGTCAAATAATGATTACTGAAGAAGGTGATTTGTTCATCGGCAGTCGAAATCGTTGGATTACACCCGAAGATGATAATTATGGATTTGCAAGATGGGTAGAAAGAAATAAGGAGGATGTTCTTAAATTAGGTCCTGGTAGACATTTCGGTGAATGGTGGGGTGGGGGTATTCAAAGAAATTATGGTTTAAGTAAAGATGATAAAAGATTTTCATTATTTAATGTTCAAAGATGGGCATTATATGGCACTGAACCACAAAGAATAGAAACAGCAGACCCACGTATTGAAAAATATCAGGATGTGTTACCAAAATGTTGTGGATTAGTACCTATATTATATAAAGGATTGTTTGATACCAGTGTTGCATTACAAGTACTTGAAGAATTAAAAACCTATGGGAGTAAAGCAGTGGAAGGTTTTATGAAACCTGAAGGTATTGTGGTTTACCATATTGCAGGTAATGTTGGTTTCAAAAAAACAATCGAAAAGGATGACGTTCCAAAATCTAAAATAAAATAAATTATGCCAACTAAAACGAAACACAAATATAAAGAAGGTGAAATTGTTTACTGTAGACCTTGGGTAGTTAGTGGTAATGGTATGTCAGTCTTTAAATGTGAAGTCATAGAAGCAAAATGGTGTGTTGGGGGAAAAACACCACACTATTCATTAAAAATCATTGATGGTGGTATAGGAATTTTAAATGTAAAATATGAAAATGAAATAAGTAAGAAACCACAACAACTTGTTAAACAAGCAAAGAAAGCAGTTGAAGAATATTATTGTGGATATATTCAATCGTATAATGATTATTTGGATGATTTAAATAAATTAAAATAAATTATGGATGTAGAAAAAATATTAACAGCAAAAGATGCAAGAAAAATTACTGATTCCTATCAGGATCAAAATTTTTTTGAAATTTTAAATAGGATTGAAAAATGCGCTAAAAAGGGTGAATCAACCTGTTATGTGTATGAAAGTTTAACTTTTAATGTAAAAAAATCGCTTGAACAACTTGGATATGAAGTTGTTTCTGCTTCAGATATTTCAATTCAAAAAGATGATTTACATTATACAATAAAATAAAAAAAAAAAAAAAAAAGTAATCAGTAATAAAAATTTAAAAGCAAGATCACCCTTAATGTCAATTTTAGTATTATATCTTTGTTTTGATAAATGGAATGCACCTGAATGGGTTTATGGTGCTGTGGGATTATTATTTTTGATTTATATAATAATTTGGATTATGGATATGTTTAATACTAAAGAAGTTGATATATTTGAAGAACCCAAAAAAGAAAGTTCTTTCCAAGAAAGTGCATTCCAAGAACGATTAAAAAAACAATTAAAAAAATAATTATTATAAGAAAGTAAATATATTTACGTTTAATATTATTATGAAAAAGAAACTATCTCGTAGAGAAAGCGTAAAAAAAATTGGTTGGGGGGTATTTACGGCATCAACAATGATGATTTTATTAAATGACCCTGCAAAAGCACAACAACCATTTAGTCCACCTGATGGTGGTGGACCACCTTGGGGTGGTGAACCTGGACCACCGTTTGACCCAGGAAACCCACCTGGTGGAAGACCTTTCGGTGGTGGATTTGAAGAATTTTAAATTAAAATAAATTTATTATGGAAAATAAACAAATATATTTCTTTCTTGATATTGATGGTGTATTGGCAACAACATATCAATTTAGTTCAAAAAAAACACATCCTGTTCATAATTCATATCCTTTTGATGTAAAATGTGTAAAGGTATTTAATAAAATTTGTGAAAACATAAATCCGATAATTATATTATCAAGTGATTGGAAATATCATTATTCAATTGATCAAATGAATGAAATATTTGAGTGGAATAGAATAAAAACTAAAATAACTGACTTTACATCTTCAAGTTGGGGTGTTAAATTTACGTGTTTAACTCAACTTGAAGAATGTCGTGCATATGAAATTCTAAAATATGTTAACGAAAATCAAATTCAAAATTACATTGCGATTGATGATTTAGACCTAAGTGAATGGATTCCTGATGAAAATTTTGTTATCTGTAAACGTATTGACGAGGGTATTAAACAATCAGGTGTAAAAGAAAAAATATTAAAAAGAATAAAATAATTTGTATATTAAATAATTAATTCGTAATATTGCAGTTAAATTTAAATTAAATAAAAATGGAAAACAAAAAGTTAAATCAGTTGTTAAACAAGGTTGTTGAATACAATGAACCCAATGTAACTCACCTAAAAGGGTTTCTTTATAAGGATGATGTTGGTCACTTTTATATTAAAATTGTTGAAGTTCTCAATGATTTTAATTATGAAGTTGGTGGAAGATTTTATTTTAATTATGAAAAAAATGGGGAAGAGTTTATCACACATGCGGAAAAACCAAAATTAATGCGTGTTCGTTTGAAATCACGGCAATATCGTTTGGTTAAGTTCGTGTTGGGTAAGAATGCACCAACACCACAAACAATGCAAAATGGATGTCCTTATTTTTGGTTGCTTGTTTTGTCACTATTTTTAGCACCTTTTAAATTATTGGGACAGTTTATTTTGAAAGTTTTATTATTTCCATTTGAACTATTGGAAAAATTTGCCGATAAAATCGTCATCGATTGGTTGATGAATCTTGATGATAATACAGCGTATGATACATATCATGAAGATAGAAGAAAACCATTGTTTGCAAAAATTAAATATCATGAAGATGGTAATGATGGTTTTTTGAATGATTACATTGAAAAAAAATACGGTATTACAAAATATTCTCAAGAGTTTTATGAAAAAAGAAATGAATTACATGCTGAATGGAAAAAGTGGAACGAAAAAAGAGAGATTGAATTAGAAAAGGTACGTCAAGAATATGTGAAGAGAAATTTAGAACATCAACGTAGAGAAGAAGAATTGGAACGTAAACGTGCTTTGTTGAAAGAAAAATGGGATAAGAGAATGAAACCAATACGTGAGGGTTTT
>SLPE01000005.1 GCA_007132145.1 Candidatus Izemoplasma sp. | reverse complement strand
TTGAATACACGACCGTTTAGCTCAATGGGTTCAATGCCGGAAAACATCCATACCATTGACTTCAACTGTTTTTTAAGGCCGGAGTCAAGTGCTTTTGTCCGGATCAGGCGGTAAATGCTTGCAAGCAGGATCTGATTTGAAAGAATGTTGCCGGAAAATTCATCTATTGAGCAGATGGTTCGCTGCCTGAGCAAGGTGCCTGATTTCAGTGTAGGGCTCATTTCCAGCTTTCCTTTAACCCCGGCCAGCTCCACGGTATTGGTAACGTAATTTTTTTCGATACCCCGCTTAAGCAATATTCTTGTACCACTAAGCAACACTTTGGCAAACAGGTCCAAAAGTTTGGTGCCATCATCTACGTCCACTTTAACCCGGCCCTTTTCCTCAAGCGTATCCCAGGCATAACTCAGCAGGTAATATATGTTCTCTATTGGAATGGCCATTTTCACTGAACAAACATTGATTCTGTCAATCGTTTAACTTTATCGGGGTCATCAAACCAAATTTCTTCGAGCAATGGTTTGATTTCAAATGCCACTACTTCATTGAACCAGTTTTTTTCATCCATAATACCGGGGTAGGTGCAGAAGTAACTGTGCCCGATGAGGAATCCAGCACCCAGGTTGATGTCTTTTTGTATCTCGTCATTTATTTGTTTTGCCGTGGTCACAATGTGAGCCACAAGAAGGTCTGAGAGTTTCCTGCTTTTTAGGAATGCCAGGAAGGCTTCTCCAAAATATGGACGTAGCGTGATAAAGGCAAAACGGCGCCGCAATGCATAGTCTACGATGGCCAGGGATCGATCGGCGGTGTTCATTGTGCCAATGATGTGGAGGTTTTCCGGGATGTAGAAACGGTCGAGCTCATCATCTGAATAGGTTAGTTTCAGGGCAAACTTCTCTTTGCGCTTATCGGGCTCGATGAGCATCATAAGCTCTCCAAATATTTTGCTCAGGTTGCCCCGGTTGATCTCATCAATGATGAAAAAGAACTGCCGGTCAGGATGTGCATGGGCTTTCTGACAAAAGGTATAGAAAACGCCGTTGGTCAGCTTAAATCCACCTTTTGAATCAGGTCTTAAGCCTTGAATAAAATCTTCATAGCTGAATGACTGGTGGAACTGCACCATTTCGATGTTGGCGTCGTTTTTATACCCCATGATCTCATAGGCGATCTTTCGGGCAATAAACGTTTTGCCCACGCCAGGAGGACCTTGCAGGATGATGTTCTTTTTGCGTTTTAAAAGCTCGATGATTTGGGTGAATTCATGTTGTGGGATAAAGGGTTTCTCGGAGTCTGACCCATAAGAATAGGGAATGTTTTTGCTTACTTCTTCCTGCCTGTCAGCAGCTATGTTTTTTTCATCAATAATCTCCCGGATAATATCATATTCCTCTTCGGTTACCCTGAATAAACTACCCTGGTTGTTTATAAACACCTCGCAGTCAGTAAGCGCCGGGTTGCTTTGAAGCTCAGTCCAGTGCACCGGCACGTTGAGCTTATCCACCATTTCGAATTCAATAACTTCACTTCCGTCTTGTTGATGAAGCCCTCGGGTTACTTCAAGCAAGGCCTTGATTTGTTTTACGGGAGTACTCTCATATCCAATCATGAAGTCGCCCCTTTGTGCCGCCTCAAAATGCTTGTAAATGCGTCGCTTATTCCCTTTTTCGTTTCTTGACGTATAGGTCTGCTTCTCGCCAATTTCCATATTGCTAATACTCCAAATGGCAGGATTGGCATTCAGCCACCAGAAATTCGGCTCACCCTCGGGCTCATCACCATTTTCTTTATAAGGTTCTCCACGTGGATATTCTTCCTCTGGCATAACCTTATCATCAGGAGTCTTGTCGGTGGGTGGTTCTACTGATACTTCAATTACGTCTCTTTTCCCATCCAGAAGACGATAGAGTATATCTTGTGCTAGCAAAAGGAAGTTTTTATCCTGGTAATAATCGGATTTGAGCAAGTTTCGGTAAATGTTGATCAACTCATCATCTTTATTTATGTAATTGGATATCAAATCCTGAAGCAATAAATTATAATCCTGGTATTTTTCATTTGTAGTGGCTTGCCGGCGATTGCGGAGCTTACAGTATTTAGAATAAAAGCTGTTTTTGTATATCGGGTATTTATCCGGATCATAAAAAGCGAGGTAGATTGAAATAGTGCGCTCATCATGGTGTGAAGGCAATTTTGGATCGATCGTTTTATATAAGGAGTCAACCTGGCTGCGAAAGTTTTTGATTTTGTCTGTCAGGCTGTTTTTGTCTTCAAATAATGCCCTGAGAGCAGTGCGCATTTCCTCCGGGTGCTTTTCAACAAGTTGTTTGAGTACCCCAATAGCAAGTGGGTATGCCAGGTTTTTAAATGGGATGTTTTTAACCATTTCCAAAAGGTCAGGAGCATCCAGATCCCAGTATTTTTTTCCAAGGGTTTCCCATTTGTATTCCTCCATTTCAAGGCCGCTTGTTTTTAAAACCGCTTTGTATTTTTCGATCAGGAACTTCTGTATCGGATAGTTACGAAATGCTGAAGCGCGCTCGAGTATATGGTTTCTATATTTCTTGTCATATAAGGATTTAAGAAGGGCAGGATTTGTATGTCTTTTAAAGGTGTCAACCAGCCGTGTTCCTTTTGTATCATTGAAATAATTGGTTGCAGCATATAACCACTTGTCCCATATATCGCCAATATCAGGGATAGGGTTTTGCTGGGAGGTAGAAAAAATGACCCAGCAGTATGTTTGACCACCGTCTGAATCGGAAAAAAATCCACTGGAATCGTAGCTGGGTGCTTGTGAGGCTGTTTGCTCCTCAACGGCATCCAACAATAACCACCAATTCAACATACTGCCCTTGCGCTTGATCATCAAGGTATACCTTCTACCAAGGGTGATTTGTAATCTATTGTTATCACGCACGTTTACATGGATCTTATTGGGTGTAATGCCTGCACGATCAATTAACAGATCAGCCTTTTTATAGAAAAAATCAATAGCTTCTTTATTTTCAATATTCGTAATGGCTTCTATAAGGGCAAGTTCGTGCAGGTGGAACTGTGGGACATTTTCTCCAATTTCTTCTACATCTGTATATGTTTCAAGGGTGTCCGGATCACTCTGCTGGTTGCCAGTATTCCAAATATATGCATCATGAGATATTTTATAGAATGGATCATCCGTTACATTTCGCACCTTTTGCATGATGCGTTCATAGTCTATCCAGTTCTTAAAATCTGGATCAATGCCCAATACCTCATCGAGATAGGGTCTTGATTGCGTGTTAATAGGAAAATAACGCTCTGGGTTAATATAAAACAAAGCTTCTGTAATTTTTGTCTTTCCTGTCCCCTTAATTGTCAGGATGTCTTTGAAATCTTCGTTTGAAATTTTGTCACCCATGGCCATTTTAAAAAACGACCATAACCGGTTAATCTCATTGTTTTGCCTTTCTTTTTTATACGGA
>SLPE01000163.1 GCA_007132145.1 Candidatus Izemoplasma sp. | reverse complement strand
GGTCTTCCCCGCAAACATCGGTCCGGTGATGACCTCGATCCAACCGCTCCTTTGTCTAAGTCCCATCTCTCACGCCTCCCGTATACCTCATTATAATCAAGATGAAGGTTTTTTGAAAGACAATCCCTTCCTTTTCATCAAGAAAAAAGCCGCGATGTCCGCGGCTTCTTTCCTCAGTTTTCTTCCGTTTTCATGCCGTAACGTTTCATAAAACGTTCGACCCGGCCGTCCGCTTGGGCGTGCTTTTGCTTGCCGGTGAAGAAGGGATGACAATTCGAACACGTATCGACACGGACCTCCGTCAACACCGATCCGCTTTCAAACTCGTTTCCACAAGTCGTACATTTCACGGTCACTTTGTTGTACTTCGGATGAATGCCCTTTTTCATGCTGGTTGCTCCTTCCGCCATGATTTTCATCATAGTAAGTTTTTTCAGCGATTCGATTATAACAAATTCACATACCCGATGCAAGTGTTTTCGTTTTCTTCTCCCTTCAACGAAAAAAACGGGAATCCGTTCGTTTCTCCCTTTGTTCATCGACACTGCGTGTTATAATTGAATTGTATGGATGAAAGGATGAAAGACATGCGGAAAATCGACATCGAACAGATTTCCTCGGCGGTCCGAGACGCGGTAATCGACATCAACCACCGATTGCCCGCCTCTTTCGTAAAACGCCTGGAAATGGCGAAAGCGTCGGAAACCGGACAACGTGCGAAAAGCGTCTTGAAAGACCTCGTGGACAACCAACGTATCGCGAGCGAGGGCATCTATCCCCTATGTCAGGATACCGGGGTGGTCGTCGTGTTCGCAGACATCGGCCACAACGTCTTCATCGACGGCGATTTTGAAGCCGCCGTGAATGCCGGCGTGCGCGAAGCCACTCTCAAGGGTCATCTCCGTCCATCCGTCGTCAATCATCCGTTCAATCGGGTCAACACGAAGGACAACACGCCTGCGATCATCCATCAAAAACGCATCGCCGGTGACACATTGAAACTCAGAATCGCCGCGAAAGGCGCAGGCAGTGAAAACATGAGCGCCTTGAAGATGTTGAAACCCTCGGACGGACTCGAGGGCGTCAAGACCTTCGTTGTCGAAACGGTCCGTTCCGCAGGTGGCCGTCCTTGTCCGCCGATCACACTCGGCATCGGGATCGGCGGCACCATGGAAAAGTGCGCCTTGCTCGCGAAAGAGGCCTTGTTCAAGGCTTTGGACGAACCCCATCCCGACGAAAGACTCGCACGCTTCGAAGAAGAACTGCTCGAAGCGGTCAACGACTTGTCCATCGGCCCGATGGGCATCGGCGGGAAGACGACGTGTCTCGCCGTCAAAATCAACGACTTTCCGATGCACATGGCGGCGCTGCCCGTCGCTGTGAACATCCAATGTCACGCATCCCGTCACACGGAGGTGGTACTATGATACCGCTCGGACTCCCCGCAAAGAAGTCGGTATTGAAAGGCCTCCGTGCCGGTGAGCGCGTCGCCTTGAGCGGCATTCTCTACGCAGCGCGAGATCAAGCGCACCTACGACTTCTGAAAACCTTGGACGCGCCGCCGTTCCCTCTTGAAAACGCAGCCATCTACTATGTGGGTCCGACCCCGGCAAAACCCGGAAAAATCACGGGTTCCGCAGGACCTACGTCTTCTTATCGCATGGATGAGGCGGCCATCCCCCTCATCGGAAAAGGCGTCAACATCATGATCGGAAAAGGCGAGCGCGACGCCTCGATCAGAGACGCATGCGCTGAATACGGTGCCGTCTACTTGATGGCGACCGGAGGCGCCGGCGCCTTGTTGGCGAGCAAGATTGCGTCATCGCGCGTCATCGCCTATGAAGACCTCGGTCCGGAAGCCGTCAGGGAGCTCGTCGTCAAGGACTTCCCCTGTCTTGTCGCCTACGACACCCACGGAAACAGCATCTTCAGGAGTGACGACACATGAACAGCACGGATAAATCCTTGAAAATGCACGAAAAACACCGTGGAAAGTGGCAAACCGCCACCAAGGTGGCCATCGACAAGAAAGACGACCTCGCCTGGGCCTATACGCCCGGTGTCGCCCAACCATGCAAGGCGATCGTCGAACACCCCGACGCTCTCCATCGTTACACGAATCGCGGCAACACCATCGCCGTCGTTACAGACGGCTCCGCGGTTCTCGGCCTCGGCGATATCGGACCGCGCGCCGCCATGCCCGTGATGGAAGGCAAAGCGGTGCTCTTCAAGCGTTTCGCCGATGTCGACGCGGTGCCTATCTGTCTCGATATCGGTGACATCGAATCCTTCATCGCGACATGCAAGGCACTCGAACCTTCCTTCGCCGGTTTCAATCTCGAAGACATCGCCGCACCCGCGTGCTACACCATTCTCGAGCGGCTCGACGCACAGTGCGACATCCCGGTGTTCCACGATGACCAAGACGGCACGGCGATCGTGACTGTCGCGGCGTTGATCAATGCGGCGAAAATCCGTGGCACACCCCCGGAATCCTTGAAGGTCGTACTCTGCGGCACAGGCGCCGCGGGAACCGCCATCGCCTCGATGTTGTCCGACATCGGCGTTCGTGTCATCTATGGTTACAATAAGAACGGCGTTCTCGACAAACACGCTCTCGACCCCGAAGAAGAGAAACTGCATGCCCTGCTCGACGCTGGCGTCTTCCGCATACCTCCGCCGGATGTGAAAACGCTCGCCGGACTCATGTGCGATGTCGACGTATTCATCGGCGTCTCCGCCGGTGGCCTTCTCACCAAGCCGATGATACGCGGCATGGCTGAAAAACCGATCGTGTTCGCTTTGGCCAATCCGGAACCGGAAATCAGCTACGAAGACGCCAAAAAAGCCGGCGCATCCGTCGTCGGCACCGGCCGCAGCGACGCACCCAATCAGATCAACAACGTCTTGGCGTTTCCCGGTGTCTTCCGGGGTGCGCTCGATGCCGAAGCGAAACGGATTACGCTGAAGATGAAACGCGCGGCGGCCGTCGCACTCGCCGATGTCCTTGAGGATCATGAACGGACAGCCGAATGCATCATCCCTTCCGTCTTCGACGAGCGGGTCGTCAAAGCCGTATCAAAAGCCGTTCGTGATCACGCCTGATACCTTTCACACACAAAAAAACGCATCGCAGGGGCTAAAACTTCCCTGCGATGCGTTTCTTCTTATGGTCATGAACCGCTGTCGTCGGCCAATCCTTCGTACACATCGAACGATGCGATGCCCGATGGCGAAACGACAACCAATCTTTCGCCGACGAATATCCCTCGATAGAAGGCCCGTGGGTCCTCCCTTTCGATGGTGAAGAACCCTCCGTCGATCAATGCATGGGAACCGACGACATACATGTGCAATCCCGACGACTCATCCGTATGGTCGGACAACATCGTCTTCGACAAGAACAACATGTCGTTGTCCGATGAATAGGACAACGCTTTGGTATGCGAATAGATGGGCATCATGAAAGAACCGCTCGCCGTGAAGGAGATGCTTCTTCCGAGTTTTTCAAGCCCGTCTTCCGTCGAACGGTACAACTGAAGGTCGAGACCTTCTATTTCGTTTTGTGCCGTCGTACTGAAATCGAGACTCAAGAGCCGAGACCCTCTCAACGCGAACGTATACGGAGACAAGCCGATATGTCCTTCATCGAGGCGCACATGCAGCGCCCCGTCGTCATCGATATCGATGATATGGAGCGGTTGGCCTTTCGAACGCGCCGAAACATAGAGCCGGTTCGCATCGTAATGGACACTTTCGACGGCGACGATCGATGACGGCAAGACGTCCGTTTGTACCTCGAGTTCCGTATCGATGCGATGCAAACGGTGTTTCTGATGTTTGTCCGTCGTCATCAATCTCAACGTGTCTTCATGGAAATCGGCCGCATTGAAACTCGACAACCATCCTTCGACCATGAATGTCCGGACATGATTCACACCTTCTTGCAAAGCGAAGACCGAGACGCCCGTCCGCAAAGCCGCAACCGGGTCGGAAACGGAAAAGAGTTCGCTCGTATTGCTGAAATCCCGGCTTTTCGAAAGGAGGACCAACGCTTTGTCGAGCATCAGGACCCTTTGCCTCCCGTCGCCGAGCACGATAAAGTGCCTGATGTCGCCGGGGGACGCCAAATCGATGTTCAGTATCGACGTGAATCCTGTCGGATTCGTTCCGACGACATACATGATGTCTTCATAGTTCTTCGGCTGTTCTTCATCATTGAGGACGACAGCCGGGAAGTCTTCTTCCCACGTCATGTCCTCTCCGAGTTCGACTGTCTCATGCACCGTGAGAATGATGTGTCCGTCTTGGACATCGAATGCCTTCAAATGCCCGTCGATGATGTAATAATCGGAAAGGGTATGACGGTCGTTCATGTCGAACACTTGAAGATGCACGCGTTTCGCTTGATGATGTTCGGCAGTGAAAGGCCGTCCGCCGAGCATGGTCGCTTCCCCCGCTTCGAACTCGTGTGACGCGATAATGACACTTTCACCATACACGAACAAACCGATCGACGCGAATCGACGATTCGCGCCGTCGCTCTCGAACGTGAACTTGACTTTTTCGAGCAACGTTTCCCCTGCATGATCGAAGACACGGAAAGCATTGTCGTCGAGCACATACAGACGTTCTTCCCTCAAAACGAGGGTATCGACATTTCTGAATGTCACCGACAGTGGCGCTTCGCTATCTTCGACCCACTCCTCGGCGAAAGGAATCGAGTCGATATCGTAGAATCTGACATGTCCTCCGCTGAAATTCCGATGATAGTTCTCGTAGACATCCATCAGTTTCTCGTAATCGTCGATTCGCAAAATATTGTCGGGCGAGCGCAAATGCGGCACACGCGCGACATTCACGAACGCTACCATGAACACGAGGGGGATGAGGACGAGCGTTCCCAAATAAGCCGTTCTACCATGTTTCACAGAAGAAAGCGGCGTCCGTCGGACCCCTTGAAACTTACGCAGTTTGACGTTGAAACGCGTTTCTTTCACCAGTTTGACCAAGAAGACCGCACTGAGAAGAAGCGCCGCGAATAGCACGGACAATTTCCAGAAATTGTTGATGAGGAATTCCAAGAGTTCGGCAATCGTATTCACGGTCCCACCTCAGAGTTGCAACGCTTTCTTGAACGCTTTGTAATAATGCCGGTTGACTTCGACCTCGTCTCCGTTCTTCATCAACAAGTTGAGTTTCGAATTCAACGCCGGACGGATATAATCGATTTTATTGATGTTGACAAGCGCATATTTGCTGACACGGATGAAATGCTTGTTTACGAGCATCTCTTCGAGTTCATACAGTTTCCTACGAATCGTGAACGTCGACTGGTTCAACACGGCTTTGACATCGTCGGGTTCCACGATGAAATACTGGATATGTTGGACGTCGACGCTTTTCTGTCCCAATTCTCCATAGACCGTGAGATAAGTTTCCTCGCCCTTGGCGACGGCGTCGAGGACTCGCTCAACCCGCTCGAGTTGTTCCTCATTGAACACGATGTTGATCTTGCCTTCTTCAACATCCTCTTTGTCCATCACCAGAACGTAATCATACTTCGGCGTTTCAACAAGTTTCAACGCCTTTCTGATCGTGTTGCGCTTGTTCTTGGGAACTTTGAGCTTGAACATGGCAACCTCCACAGGATGTACATTCATGATAACACCCTGACACCCTTTTTGCATATCACTTCAGATGTTATACATATATTCTACACCAAATTGCATCAAACACAAAAACAGATTCCCGCATCGAATGCGCGAATCTGTCGTTCATCTCATTTCAAGGGGTTCCTCAAGCATTCACGAATCTTGCCAATCGGCAATCCGATGACGGCGAACACATCGCCGTTCACAGTATCGATGAAAGCACCTGCCCGTTCTTGCAAAGCGTACGCACCGGCCTTGCCGAAAGGTTCTTTCGTCTTCACGTAAGCGTCTATCTCTTCTTCCGTCAATGGAAAGAAGGTCACGTCCGCTTTTCGGAAAAAAATGTGTTCTTCGTGCGGCGAAAGAAGCGCACAACCGGTGATGACCGCATGCGTCCTTCCGCTCAACATGTTGAGCATGCGTTTGGCATCGTCGTCGTTTTCGGGTTTTCCGAGCATCTCGTCGCCGACGGCGACGATCGTATCGCATCCCAGAACCCGTGAGCCCGGATGTTTCCTGAAGACCGACTCGGCCTTTTCATAAGCGAGACGCATAGCGTTCTCTTCCGGGGAAGAAAACGCGTCGAGTCGCTCATCGACGACCGGCGAAACGACTTCAAAGGGGATGTCGAGCGTTTTGAACAGCACCCGTCGTCGCTTTGAACCACTCGCGAGAATCAAAGGTCTATCGGACATGCCGATCAATCCAGGTCGACATCGAAGGCTTCGATGCCTTTCTTGATGTCTTTGGGTTTATCCTTTTTCTCGAGGATGAAAAAGAAGACGACCAAGGCGAATCCCACCAGTACGAAGGCATAGGGGAACAACACCTCGTACCCGCTGAATCCGAAGAAACTCACCCAACCGATCACCCAACCGGCGACGACGGGTGTGAAGGATTGCGCCAACATCGAACTCGTGTAATAGAAACCGGTGAACTTGCCGATATTGTTCTTGTGTGCGGTCTCGACGATCATCGGATAGGAGTTGACGTTGATCATCGCCCAGCCGAATCCCGCGAAGACGATGCCCGAGAAGAAGACGACGTTCGCTTCGTTGACGAGCATACACAAGAACAAGCCGCCCATCATCACGGCAAGTCCGCTGACGATGGTCCACTTACGCCCGATGAAACTCGCCAAGATCGCAGACGGGATGAAAGCGACCAACGAAGCCATGACCAACACGATCGTAATCGCACCGCCGATCGCCGCATCACCGAGCACTTCTTCTGCATAGGTGCTGTGGAAGGTCTCGATCGCATTGAACGCGGCAAACCACAAGAAGACGGACACGAGAATCAACCAGACATTACGGAGGTCCGACTTGCTCAAGGGAACATCTTCAGCGACTACACCGATCGCTTCGCTTTCTTTTTCGCCGACCATCATGTCTTCGGCTTTTTCCGCAACGAGCTTGTTCTCCTTGATCTTGACGAACAAAACGACCATCGCGACCAACATGAAGGCGCTGACGATCGAAAACGGAATCAAGTTCAAGAGCGGATTTTCGACGTTTTCTCCGAACACCAGCAACAACCCGCCACCGATGATCGCGCCGACATAACCGATCAGATTGATGATGCCGTTGGCTTTCGAGCGCAAAGGCTTCGGCGTCACATCCGGCATGAGCGCCACCGCGGGATTGCGGTAGATGTTCATGATGATCAACACCATGAGCATGACGATGATGACGCCCCAGAAGCTGTTGAGATAATACATGACGACAATGAAGGGGAAGACGATCGCCGCGGCGAGCATGCCGAGGATGATATAGGGCATCCGACGTCCATGACGCGATCGCGTCCTGTCCGAAAGGATGCCGAAAATCGGCAACATGATCAAAGCGAAGATATTGTCGAGCGCCATGATGAAACCGACAATCCAGGCGTCTTCGGGGTTGATGGCCTGATCGATGTCCAACAACCTCGCCAAAAACAACGGGATGTAGGCGTTGTAGACTTGCCAAAGCATCAAAATCGAGAAAAAACCGAAAGCGATGTAAACCGTCGTCTTGACATCGAGTCTCAACTGTTTTTCCGTAGGGTTTTCCACGGTGTTCTCTTCCATAATCGACTTCCTTTCATGTCGCCGTTTCATCAAAAGACATATTTAGATTATATCACAGACCCTCCACGACCGATGAAGTTTTTCAAAAAACGTCTCCCTCGATGAACAACGGGCGTTTTCCCGTGGATATGGTATAATGGAACCGGGTGATACACGTGGACACAACGCTCGAAAAAGCATTTCGACTGTCTGAACGCTTCACGCCGAAGGAGACCGTCGTCGTCGCCGTCAGCGGCGGCATCGATTCGATGGTCCTTTTCGACGTCTTGCGACAAGAAGACCTCGAACTCGTCATCGCCCATGTCAACCACGGGACAAGACCCGAAGCCGCTGAAGAGTACGCGACCATCGAACGTCTCGCGAAAAAACACGGGGCCGTGTTCGAAGGACACATCCTGAAAACAAGAGTAAAAAGCCATTTTCAAGCGAAAGCTCACGAAGCGCGTCGCGCCTTCTTCATCGAAACCGCCAAAAAACACGGCGCGAAGAAAGTCGTGCTCGGACACCATCTCGACGACCGCATCGAAACGTTCTTCATGCGGCTTGTCAAAGGGTCGCCGCTACCGAACCTCAACGTATTCAATGCCTACGCCACACACGGAGACATCGTGTTCATCCGCCCTTTCGCCGATATTCCCAAGACGTGGATTGAAACCTACGCCCGGAAACACGACATCGAGTTCTTCAAAGACGCGACGAACGTCGAACCCTTCTATACGCGCAACCGTTTCCGCCATGACATCCTCCCGCTGCTGATGAAGGAAAACCCCAAGTTCCACGACATCATGCTCGAACACTTCGACAGATTCCAAGGCATCGAAGACCTCATCGATGAACGCGTACGCCACATCCTTTCAAGCGACGGGGACACCTTGCCCAACGAGATACTCGCATCCCTTCCCGAGGCCGTTTTCGACGCGTTGATCCGTCGTTGGTCGAAAGGGCGTCTGAAACAGCGGAAAGACCTATCAAAACACCTCCTCAAGGACATCCGACGCCTCGTTCTCAAAGGCGACAACGTCACCCTGCCCCTCGATGATGAAATCGCCTTCTTCATCGAATACGGACAGTGTATCCTCGCTCCCTTGAATACACCAAAGACCCGGACACTCGTCATCGATGCCTTCGGCACGTACCGTTACGACGACAAGACGTCCTTCATCGTCGATGCGGACGAAACCGCACATAACCCTTCAAATCAGATGGTGTTGTGGTATAATGATAAAGTATTTCCCTTGTACCTTCGGACGAGGCGTCCCGGAGACACCATCCGTCTCCCTTACGGCACGAAGAAAATCCAGGACCTCCTCATCGACAAGAAAGTGCCGAAAAGACTCCGGGACACACTGGTATTGTTGGCAAACGACGAGGAAGTGCTGTGGATTCCTTTTTTAAAAGTGAAAATCCACCAAGAAGAGACATCCCGAAAAATCCATATATGCGAGGTGCCCCATGCTCGATAAAGACATCGAATCGGTCCTCATTTCCCAAACGGACATTCAAAACATCGTCAGTCGTCTCGGTCGAGAGATCACACGCGATTATCATGACCGTTTCCCGATCGTTCTCGGTCTTTTGAAAGGTTGCGTCCCCTTCATGGCGGAACTGCTCAAAGTGCTCGATTTCCATCTCGAAGTCGCGTTCATGAACGTATCGAGTTATCACGGCGGCATCGAATCGACCGGTGACGTACGTATCGACATGGACCTCGCGAGCCCCGTCAAAGGACGTCACGTTTTGCTTACCGAGGACATCATCGACACCGGAAGGACGATCAAAGCGGTTTCCGACCTTCTCCTGTATCGCGGAGCGGCTTCGGTCAAAGTCGTCACCTTGATGGACAAACCGGAAGGCCGCATCAAAGACTTCGTTCCCGACTACATCGGAAGAAGCATTCCCAAGATCTTCGTCGTCGGCTTCGGTCTGGACTATGAAGAACGTTACCGCAATCTCCCCTATGTGGGAGTCCTCAAAGAACACGTCTACACCACCAAGGAGTGACCCGTATGGCCGACAAACAAGTCAAACCACCCAACAGACCCCCGAAAACGCCGATGAGCCGGACGAACAAAATCGGCAACGTCATCGTCGTCCTCTTGATATTGTCCTTTATCGTCTACGTCGTGCTCATGTGCACAGCAGAGCCCGATACGACAACCGAACTCGATACGTCGACGTTCATCGAACATCTCGAAAAAGGGCACATCGAATCCTTTCGCTCGAAAACGATGAACGAAAGTCCGGATTATGAAATTACCGGAACTTTCTCGGACGCCTATGTCGGACCGGCGGAACGTTTCACCTTGCAAGTCTCTCCCGCCGCCTTCTCTCTCATCATAGAAACTTGGCAGGACCTCAAACGTCTGGACGACCCGATTCTCGTCGATTACGACCACGAAGCGATGACGACGAGCAGCCTTTGGAACATCATCGCCATCCTTTTGCCGATCCTACTGATCGTCTTCTTCATCTTCTTCTTCCTCCGTTCGAGCGGAGGCAACCGGCAAGCGTTCGATTTCGGCAAGAGTCGCGCGCGTATCAACCGCGGAAAAACGACGACGTTCAAGCACGTCGCCGGCGCCGATGAAGAAAAGGAAGAACTCGAAGAGATCATCGATTTCCTGAAAACACCGCAGAAATACATCACCTTAGGGGCAAGGATCCCCAAGGGCATCCTCCTCGTCGGACCACCGGGTACCGGAAAGACCTTGCTCGCCCGCGCCGTCGCCGGCGAAGCGGAAGTGCCCTTTTACTCCATCAGCGGTTCCGATTTCGTCGAAATGTTCGTCGGCGTCGGTGCAAGTCGTGTCCGCGACATGTTCAAAACCGCCAAACAAACAGTGCCCTGCATCATCTTCATCGACGAAATCGACGCCGTCGGACGCCAACGCGGAACCGGTCTCGGCGGCGGCCACGACGAACGCGAACAGACCCTCAACCAATTGCTCGTCGAGATGGACGGATTCGGTGTCAACTCGGGCATCATCGTCATCGCCGCGACGAACCGTCCCGATGTCCTCGACCCTGCACTTTTACGAGCCGGACGATTCGACAGACAGATTACGATCAACCGCCCCGACATCCGCGGTCGTAAAGAAATCCTCGCCGTCCACGCCCGCAATAAACGCATCGACAAAACGGTCACCTTTGAAGAAATCGCCAGACGGACTCCGGGTTTCACCGGCGCAGACTTAGAAAACCTCCTCAATGAAGCCGCGCTCCTCGCCGCCCGCGAAAGCAAACGCGCGATCCGCCTCTATCACATCGACGAAGCGATCGACCGCGTCATGATGGGACCGGCGAAAAAATCGCGCATCTTCTCCAAACGCGAACGCGACTTCATCGCCCATCACGAAGCCGGTCACGCCGTCTTGGGTACCAAACTCGAAAACGCCAATGTCGTCCACAAGGTCACCATCATCCCTCGTGGTCAATCAGGCGGCTACAACTTGATGTTGCCGGAGGAAGAAGAATCCTTCCTGATGACACGCAAGGCCCTCATCGATCAAATCACCGGACTGCTCGGTGGTCGTGTCGCCGAAGAACTCGTCTTCGACGAAGTGTCCACCGGCGCGCACAACGACTTCCAACGCGCGACGGAAATCGCAAGGGCGATGGTCACCGAATACGGCATGAGTTCCCTAGGTCCGATCCAATATGAAAAACGTAGCGGCAACGTCTTCCTCGGTCGCGACTACTCCGCCGACAAATCCTTTTCCGACACTGTCGCGCTAGAAATCGACACGGAAGTGCGAAAGATCATCAACGAAGCCTATGAAAAAGCCAAAAGACTCCTGACCGAGCACATGGACCTCTTGAAAAAGATCGCCGCTTTCCTCCTCGAAGTCGAAACCTTGAATCGCGAGGACATCATGGAAATCGTCGACACCGGCAAACTCGAGTGGCTCGAGAAGAAACGCGAAAAGGACAAAGCGAAGCAAGAACAAGAAGACAAAGAAGAGAAATTGACTCCCCGAACGAGCGAGGCCTGATCGCCATGCGTCTCGACAAATTCCTGAAGGTTTCTCGCATCATCAAACGGCGCACCCTCGCCAAAGAGATCTCCGACGCCGGACGCGTCGACATCAACGGCAAAACGGCCAAAGCCGGCAGCCGTCTGGAAATCGGCGACACCGTGACCGTCCGCTACGCGAACAAACACTTGTCCTTCCGCGTCTTGAACCTCTCGAAGTCGACGCGCAAGGACGACACCGACTCCTTGATCGAAATCATCGACGAACAACCGCAATCGAGGTGAACCCATGAGTGAAGAACGAACCCCCGAACAAATCCTTGTCCGCCGTGAGAAACTCCGCGAGCTGGAAATATCCGGCGTCTCTCCTTTCGGCGAACGTTTCGAGCGCAATACGACCAGCGCCGACCTGATTCGCAAATACGGTGAAAGAAGTCGGGAATCCCTTACACAAGACCCCGAAAGCGGTATCCGGATCGCCGGCCGCATCATGACCAAACGCGGTAAGGGCAAAGCCGGCTTCGCCCACATCATGGACCAACACGGCCAAATACAGATCTACGTGCGCAAAGACGACGTCGGCGACGACGCCTTCGCCTTGTTCGACAAAGCCGATCTCGGTGACATCGTCGGTGTCGAAGGCTCGATGATGAAGACGAAGATGGGCGAACTCACCGTAAAAGTCGAACACTACATCCATCTCGCCAAGGCATTGCGCCCCCTCCCGGAAAAATTCCACGGACTCAAAGACATCGAAGAACGTTATCGTCGTCGTTATCTCGATCTGATGACGAACGAAGACGTCCGCGAGACGTTCATCCTCCGTTCGACGATCCTCTCGACCATCCGCGAATTCTTGAATGCAAAAGGCTATCTCGAAGTCGAGACGCCCATCCTCCATCCGATCGCCGGCGGTGGCGCCGCTCGCCCTTTCACCACCCACCACAACACGTTGGACATGCAATTCTACTTGCGCATCGCCTGCGAACTCTATTTGAAACGTCTCATCGTCGGCGGTTTCGAAGCCGTCTACGAATTCGCCCGCACATTCCGTAACGAAGGCATGAGCATCAAACACAACCCCGAGTTCACCATGCTCGAACTCTACGAAGCCTACGGCGACATGCAGACGATGATGACACTGACCGAAGACTTGTTCACAACGCTCGCACAACGCGTCCTCAAAGCGGATGAACTGCCCTACGGCGACCACGTGATTTCACTGAAAAAACCTTTCAAGACCGCTTCGATGGCGTCGCTCGTCAAAGACTCCCTCGGCATCGATTTCGAAGACCCGGACATGACCTACGAAACCGCCGTCGCCTTCGCCGAAGAAAAAGGCCTCGACATCCCCGCCCACGCGAGCGGTGTCGGCCACATCATGTTCATGCTTTTCGAACACTTCGTCGAAAACGACATCATCCAACCGACCTT
>SLPE01000093.1 GCA_007132145.1 Candidatus Izemoplasma sp. | reverse complement strand
TATGTAGGATAGAGATCATATTCGTTCATTACCTTTCGAATACGATATGTCTAATCTTGACTGAAAATCTAGTCTCCAACTTTGGTCTCCGTCTTGATATATTACTCTCTGATTAGTAATTTCGAAATCTGTGTCAATAAAAATTGATACAGGATTACAAAGGAGAAAAAGATTTATTTGTCGCTCTAAGTAATCGGGATAAACGCTACAAAGAACCTTAAAATTGGACTTTTGTTCCTAAAAAATTTGAGAATGACTCGCAACTGACCAACCTATTGATCTTCCCGATATCGACGGTGACAGCGGCATTCTTAGTCATATAGACTATTATTACCCATTGAATTACTCCCCTACCAGACAGTGTGGTTAAGATATACTATTGACGAACAATACATCTTCGAACCCAGTCACCCTCTAACGTGGACCGAATCTCCTCCAATGATCCAGTTGAATACCCCTGATACTTTTGAAACGTATTATCTACCATCTCAGTCGGTATAAACTGTTGAAGCGCATACATCTTAGCTCCCTCGATCTCTCGTCCGATTTGATAAATATCGTCTAGGCTGAGTTGTTCACGAACGATTGTAGTCCGAAATTCATACTCTATCCCCGAGTCCATAATAATCTGTTGGCTGGTCTTGATTCGCTCAATCAGTCCCCCATAGCGAGAAATGTCACGGTACTTGCTCATTGGAGCTTTGATATCCATCGCCACATAATCTACACATCCTTCTTGGTAAGCGCGTTCCAAGACTTCTGGATTAGAACCATTGGAGTCTAGCTTAACCAAGAACCCCATCTCTTTGATCCACTTCATTACTGAGATCAACCTTGGCTGCAAGGTTGGCTCACCACCACTAATTACTACTCCTTGAAGGAGCCCCACTCGTGAGGAGAGAAAGGTATATAGAGCCTCTTCACTCATAATTCCTTCAGATTGCCCAAGACAGGTAAGCTCAGGATTGTGACAATAGCCACAGCGAAAATTACAGCCTTGGGTAAAGACAATTGCGGCTGGAGTCCTAGGATAATCGATCAGGCTGATTTTTTGGAGTCCTCCAATCGTAAATCTGTTCATATTTGTGTACTCGTTGCCTCGTATATCTGATACGTCTTCCGGTCTCCAAACTCTGCTTGCTTCCCATCGTTCCATTGTTTGACTGGTCTCAAGTATCCCACTACCCGAGAGTATACTTCTGTTGAAGCCCCACAGTGATTACAGATTGGTTGAGAACCAACAACATATCCATGATTAGGACAGACCGAGAAACTTGGAGACAACGTAAAGTACGGAAGATGGAAATTCTCACAAATGGTACGTACCAACTCCTTCACAGTCTCTCCTTCGCGAACTCGTTCTCCAAGGAAGAGATGAACTACCGTCCCTCCGGTGTATTTGGTTTGCAACGGATCCTGAAGAGTGAGTTCTTCAAAAATATCATCCGTGTATTGTACCGGAAGATGCGTTGAATTGGTATAGTACGGAATTTCATCACCAGCAGTCACGATCAGCGGGTAGCGCTCCTTATCAAGTAGCGCTAGTCGGAAGGCAGTCCCTTCTGCAGGAGTGGCCTCGAGGTTATAATTGTTGCCGGTTTGTTTTTTATAGACTCGCATAGCGTCTCGCATAAAATCGAGGACATCGAGGGCCAACTTCATCCCTTCAGGAGTAGTAATATCCTTTCCGAGTAAATTTTCACAACACTCATTCATCCCTACCAATCCAATGGTAGAGAAATGATTGGCCCAATAGCGTCCTGTCTGTTCTTTGACTGCGCGAAGATAAAACTGGGTATACGGATATAATCCGTGCTCCGTGTAGTACTCGATAATCTCTCGCTTGGACTCCAAACTCTCTTTTGCCACATCCATCAAAACCGCAATCCGTTGGTAAAAGTCTTCAAGAGAAGTAGCCAAATATCCAATCCGTGGCATATTCAGAGTCACCACTCCAATAGATCCTGTAAGTGGATTTGCTCCAAACAAACCTCCCCCTTTCATCTCAAGATCCTTGGTCTCCAAGCGCAATCGACAACACATTGACCGGGCGTCTTCGGGATTGAGATCAGAGTTAATAAAATTGGAAAAATACGGTAGTCCATACTTGGCTGTAGCTTCCCACAGTGGAGCGAGCTCTGGCATATCCCAGTTAAACTCTTTGGTAATATTGTAGGTAAGAATTGGGAACGTAAAGACGCGTCCATGAGCATCTCCTTCTCCCATTACTTCCAATAAAGCCTGGTTGATGATAAGCATCTCTGGCTGAAACTCCGCATAGGTCTCTTTAATTGTAGTTCCTCCCACTATTGCCGAACGATTCACATACGTCGAGGGCACGACCAAATCCATTGCAAGATTAGTAAACGGAGTTTGAAATCCTACGCGAGTTGCAACATTGAGGTTAAATACAAATTCTTGTAAAGCTTGCTTCACTTCTCGGTAAGAAAGATTATCCTGTCGAATAAAAGGAGCCAAGAGGGTGTCAAAACTCGAAAAGGCCTGAGCACCTGCAGCTTCTCCCTGGAGGGTATAAAAGAAATTCACCACCTGCCCCAGTGCTGCTCGGAAATGCTTCGGAGGTTTTGAAGTAGTCTTTCCTTCCGCTCCGGTAAATCCCTCGATCAAGAGATCCATCAAGTCCCATCCCACACAATAGGTTGAAAGAAGCCCAAGGTCATGCATATGCAAATCCCCCTCTTCGTGAGCCAAAGCTACCCGTTGAGAATAAATCTCATCCAACCAATACTGTTTGGTAACTTCGGTACTAATATAATTATTCAGACCTTGAAGCGAAAAGGCCATATTACTGTTTTCTCGGACCTTCCAATCGGCACGAGAAAGATATTGATGCATGAGATTTAAGGCAGTGAAAGTCTTCGGTTGCATAAGTGTGTGTCTATATATTGATATGAAGTATTGAGAAAGTGTCTAATGGTATCCTAATGCTCTCTCTATATCTATTAAACACCCGAAAAGAAAACCCGTCAAAGAGTCTCAATAGTACTAGATTAGGAGCCAAATATACTATATATAGTAATAAATGTCGATTTTTGAATTTTCCAAAAATGCCATTTTTTGCCAAAAATTCGAGCAGAATTAGCTGTGAATTCTGGAGCAAACTATTATAAAATACATTAAATAGTTAAAGATATTAGAGAGTATAAGGCTTGTACTCTTCAATATTGAAATTTGTTACTCTATAGTAGGGTCGTGCTACTACATAGTAACAACACATTTTTAATTTGATAGTACAAGGCTTATACTCTTTAAATTTTAAAGAATTGACTTTTTTGCGACGAAAAATGGGCTGGATGCCAACCCCCTAAAACGGCATAAAAAAATGGGTGGTATCAAAATTCAGGTAATACAAGGCTTATACTATCAATCCACTTATGAGTGGTAAAAATGGAACATGCTGTCACTATATAATGGTTACAAAAAGAAATTCAGGCAATACAAGGCTTATACTCTTTAAATTTTAAAGAATTGATTTTTTTGCGACGAAAAATGGGCTGGATGCCAACCCCCTAAAACGG
>SLPE01000164.1 GCA_007132145.1 Candidatus Izemoplasma sp. | reverse complement strand
GTCGATGTCGAAGTCTTGAAACGCGAAGTTCCTTCGATGACCCGCTATGAAAGGCGCGGTCCATTTCCTGGAGTCGTCATGAGATTGCCCGAACGCCGAAATACGTGCTCGTGTCGTGTAATACGGAAGATGCTTGAAGAATAAAGAGACAGTATCTGATAGGAGATGAGAAGTCATGAATCTGAACAATTTCAATCGCATCGTCAACCCGGTCATCATTCAGCGAGGAGCGCTCATCCACGAAGAAGAGCGTTTCAGTGACTTCGAAAAATGCGGGGACACGTATACCATGACCGCTCACGGAACCGAGGATTACGAAGTGAGTGTCACCGTTGAAAACGACGGAAACGTTGTCGACTTCGACTGTGATTGTCCTTACCATCAAGGACCGGTGTGCAAACACGTCGTCGCGTTGCTCTTCATCATCATCGAGGAGCGTGGTTCGCGACCGGACGATGCCGTGTCCGATATCGAAGATCCGAGACTCGAAGATCGAATTGAGAAAATCGTCGCGTCGTTCGATAGGAAGACCTTGGAAACGTTGTTGGTCGATCAGGCACGGCGGAGTCCCGAACTGTTCAAACACTTGACATATCACTACGATGAACACGACAACACCGCCAAATTGGCGAAGGCGACCGTGAGGGAAGCCGTCAGGTTCGTAGAGGAAAATGATGGAATGATGGACTACGAAGGGTATGAGGAAGACCCGTGGGATATGGCGTATCCGCTCATCGATGAGGTTTTCGAGAACGCTGTCGAAGCGCCTACCCTTCTTAAGAGCGCACAATTGTTCAATGCGGTCATTGAAGCATGCATGGAGAGCGTCTCCGTTTCCTCCGATTTCGTCTCTGTCGTCCTCGATGACGCCGTCATGAAGTTTCGGGAACTGTTGGTAACCCGTGAACACGATTCCGCAGCGCGTTGTGCCTGTTATGAGGAGATGGAGCGATTCCATCTTGAACACGAAGAGGAGCTCCTCGAAGCCACATCCGGACAGTATTTGATCGCCATGGCGATGGCGGGATGCGAAAAGAGCGAAGCCGGTTTCCATGAAATCTTGACGGGTCTTGAGCAAGAGTATCGAGATGACGAACAACTCAAGACCCGTATTGAAGTGGCGAAGTATCATCATTTGTCGAGGTTTCACGACGACAAGACGACACGCGCCTATCTTTATGGTCGTCTCGACAACGCGAAACTGCTCAAGCACACCTATGCATGGGCTATGGAAGATGAGGATTTCACGATGGCCGTGCGTTGCGCAGAACGCATGGTTCAAAACGAAGGGACATCATGGAAAAGACAAGCATGCGAGACATTGTTGATCGACGCGTTACGGGCGTCAGGAGAACATGAGCGGGCGAAACGCATCTTGAAAGCGCACACGTTGAACGGTAAAGAAACAGCCTTCGAAATGTATGAAAGCTATTTCGAAGGAGACGCATTGGAACGCGAAATCGATGAACTCTTGAAGGAACTTCACCCCCGGAACGAAGCGAGCAAGCAGTTCATCAGAATCGCCGAGCGACACCGGCGATACGAGGCGTTGATGACGTATGTCGAGAGGCATCCTCACGCGGTCGTCCCCGCGCTTCGGGTTTTGCCCGAACGTTATATCGACAGGGTGTATGCCGTCTTCGAACGTCTCGTATTGAAAATCGCGAGTGGGGCCGATGACCGAGGGCATTACCGAAGCATCGCGAAAATGCTCAAGGACGCGCGCAAAGCGCTTGGGACACGGGTCGACGGACTGGCCGGGCAATTGATGTCGATCTACCCGAGAAAAAGGGCCTTGCGCGATGAACTGCAAAAGGCGTTGCGTAACGGTGAAAGGCGATTCACCGTTTGAAAACAACCGATGAGGTGATAGGATGAACGTCTACAAGGTCACGAAGAAGAACCGCGACGCCACGGCCGCATTCATGGCTTTTGCAAGAGCGGATTGGTGGCCGTGTGTCGAGGATGCCAAGCGCCAGATCGCAGGCCGCGACGCATGGATGCTCGGCAAAGACGACACGTCGCCGATCGGGTTCGCCTCAATCATCGACATGCCCGATTACAAGACCGTGGAAATCGACGTCATCGGTGGCGTCCACGACGACGCCTTCCATGTCGATGAGACTTTGGACCCGCTCCTTGTGCACATGGAAGATTTCGCAAGACGAAGGGGAAGGGCCAACATCCGATTCATCATCACGTCCGCCGCGACGACTCTCGATGGAAGCGATGTCCCGCATCCCGCCAAGGCGATTGAAGATTTCCGTTCCGAGCGTGAAGACGTCGTCTGGTTGATGTCCAGAGGATTCAGCGTCCATGGCATCCTGCCCCATGTCTACGGAAAAGGGAAACACGGCATCGTCCTCCTTAAATCGCTCACTCCGTAAGTACGACTTCATAGAAGGTGGTCGTGAGTGAATAATTTATGATACATAATCAAACTTATCTTTATTTTGTCGTAAACGACTAAACCGTGCTCATACGAGAAGCTACAACGCTTTTGTGCATCAACGACCATTCATCTACCAAAAGCGATCTCTGAGGCAGGGATAGCATCGGCTGATTATGAAAAAAAAAGGGTCAATCGACAATTTCGTCCAATAAAACCGGCGACTTCCTTGTTTGAAGGGTGAGCAACAAAAAAAATTCGGAGGTGCCTTATGAAACGTTTAATGTTGGTTTTGATGATCGTAGCCATCGGTTTTGCCCTCACCGCATGTGAAAGAGACGAAAAAACGGAAGAAACGGAAGACATCGGACACCTGTATTTCCTTTCCATCGATTTGAACCCCTCGATCGACTGGTTGATCGACGAAGACGATGAAATCGTCGCCTACTTCTTGAACAACGACGATGCCGAAATCGTCCTCGGCGATGAAGACTTCATCGGCATGGACTTCGAAGACGCCATCGATTTCTGGGTCGGCGCCCTGTATGAAGTCGGTTTCCTCGATGAGGACATCATCTCGGTCTTCTTCATCGCCGGTTCTCTCGAAGTTTACGACCGTGCCATCAGCCGCTTCAACAGTCGCTTGATTGATCGCAACTTGCCGGTCGTACTCGAAGAGCTGCAACCGTTCAACTCGGAACTCCTCGACCACCATGAACGCGAGCGCATCGAAACGATTCTCGATGAAGTCGAACCACGTCCCGACCCTTCGATTCCCCGTTTCGTCTTCCCCATCATGGAAGATACATGGGATGAAGAAGTGTTCCGCAACTATGTCGTCAAAGACATCGACGAACTGCTCGAGCAAGTCAAGCCGGTCATGGAAGAAAGGATCCGCGCCTTCAATACCGAGCGTATTCAAGAAAACGTCCGCATCCGTGAAGAACTCAAACAGATGGCCGACGACAGACGTGCCCAACGCGACGACGACCGCGCCGACATGACACCCGGCGAGAGACCGCCCTTCGGGCGTGAAGATTTCAATCCCGAAGATGTCCTTCAAGACATCGCGGATGAATTGCTCGACCGCTTCATCACCGAGCGTCTCCGCCGCCGTGCCGCCATCGACGAAGCGATCGACAACCTCGATG
>SLPE01000038.1 GCA_007132145.1 Candidatus Izemoplasma sp. | reverse complement strand
GAGTCGATTCAGGTTTTCGGCGATCTTCACGCGAATTCGCGTCGCTCTGCGGTGATCGGGCCACGTACGCAGAAACGACCGCATGGTTCGAATCGCTGAGTCGAGACGCTGAAGCTGCTCGTACGATATGATCAGATTCCACGTGGCTTCGGGGGCGAAACCGGTTGTCGTGTCCATCTCAAGGACGCGAACATAGCTCTCTGCGGCCTGTTCGTAGAAACGCAGGTTGAAATATGCGTTCCCAAGCTCAAACGCGGCCTCTTGCCGCAGCGGGCTGTCGACATAGTCGCGGATCAGGCGCTCAAGTGCCACCACCGCAGGTTCGATCCGTCCGCTTTGTGCCGCTGCACGTCCCTGAGCAAGCAGGGCATCGTCAGCCCATTGACTCTCAGGATTTCTCTTGACAACCTGCGCGAACGCATCGATCGCGCCAAGGAAGTCCCGCGCACGAAACAGCGCGTGACCTTCTTCGAGTGAAAGACGGATTTCATCCTCACTGGTAAGCCGGGCAACGTTTCGCAGCGCTCGCTCGCGCTGTTGCGCTTCGTTCGCTCGCCCCAGACGGTATAATGAAAGCACCTCGCCGAAGCGCGCATCTTTATCCCTGTCATTTGCCTGCAGTACACGCCGGTAGTTCGCGAGCGCTTCTTCATAGGCTCCCTGATCGAATTGCACGTCGGCGAGCATGCGCCATGCGGTCGGTACCATTCTGCTGCGCGGGTACTGCCGCTCAAATCCGGTGAGCAGAGGGGTCACCCGGTCCACCAGACGAAGGTCCAACAGTATCTGCGCCCGGAGGAGCGTAAGGCTGTCGGCATCGGCTGAACCGGGACGTGCGGCAAGCTCATCAGCGAGCACATCGGCAGCCTGCGAGAGCTGACGCATGTTCAGGAGTGCGGACGCGAGATGGCGGGAGCCTTGCGCGGCGGCGGATGCATCGTCGGCCATCGCCATCTGACGCGCTACCGGAATGATCTGCTCGTATGCGCCGGAACGTTCATACGCTTCGATGAGCCGAACGCGAATGTCGTTTACGTCGCGCGAAATGTTCCCGCTTCGCAGCAGCTTTTCCAACTCGCGCGCTGCGGTCCGAGGATCGTTCTGGTCGAGGTAGAGCGTTGCCAATCGGAACCGCGCCTCCGGAACGAGACGGCTGAGCGGCCGTTCCGCGATTAAGCGTTGTAACCGGAGTTTCGCCTCCTCTGTGCGGCCGTCAGCGTTGAGCAGCAGCGCGGAACCATACAGCGCGCGATCCAGTTCCGGTCCGTTCGGAGCTATCTCGATCGCCTCATTGAACTGCCGGAGAGCTGCCTGTGGAGACCCGACGCCCTCACTCGCTCCCCGAATGACGCACTCGGCCATGCGTACGAGCACGAAATCACGTCGGTCGCTATTGGGATACCGTTCGAAAAAGCCTGCATATGCATCGAGGATCTGTCGTGGAGTCGGCTCCGCATCGCCTGCTGCGAGGCGCGCTTCGGTTGTTTCTATAAACGCGTCGTCCGCGAGATCGCTTTCTGGATACCGATCAGCCAATCTCGCGAGCGCGGCGAGCGCCTTTTCGCGATGCGTTGTTTCCAGCTCGGTGTTCTCTGCGAGCTTCGCGCGAGTAGCGAGGCGAAGATGGCTCTGACCGAGGAGATGCTCACCCTGTGCGGGGTTGGCCGCGCTTCGATCGGCGATGTATGACTCAAGAAGCGCGATGGCCTGTTCGTAGTCCTTCAGGTGCTCGATCCGGATTTTCGCTAATTCGAGCTTCCGTTCCACTCGCATCGCCGCTACATCGCCGCCAGACATCAGTTGACGGCCTTCCATGGAAAGCATTGCTTCAAGTGCGCCGGAGATATCCTTGCGCAGGAACAGGCGAATCAGCGTGAGGCTGTCGTCTGCCGCTCTGGCGAGTGAATGCATGGGGAAGCGTTGGGTCACTTGCCGGTACGCGTTCTCGGCGGCATCGAGATGCCCCGCGTTGCACTCGGCCGATGCGAGTCCGAAAAGCGCTTCGGCAGCGATATCGTCCTCAGCAGTCGCAAGCTCACGGTAGATCGCCGCAGCCGATTCCGATTCGCCGAGCTCGCCATCGCGGATCTTCGCGATATTCAGCTTCAGTTCCCGTGTAGCGGGACTTTCGGGCATTCGCGTCAACTGGCGCTCATAATAGGAAACGGCGCTCGCCGCGTCGCCTCTCCGAAGGTAGAAGTCTCCGAGATCGCCAAGCGCAAGCGCCGCCTGAATAGAGTCCGGATATGTGGTCAGCAGCTCTTCAAGCGCGAAAATGCCGTCCCTGTCGTTTCCTGCGATCAGATGCGCACGTCCGAGACCGAGCATCGCCCGAGGCCGTTTCGCGCTTGCGGGATAGGTTTGGAGGAAATCCTGCCAGTTGCTCAGCGCAAGAGTCGCGGCCTGCTGATGCTCACGCACCTTGGCGAGTTCGAACAGTGCGTGCTCCATGATTACTGAAGTCGTCGCCCTGCGAGACACCTCTTTGTACAGGTCCGCAGCCTGATTGAGAAGCTCCGTGTCCCCGGTGCTCGCGCCTCGCTCCTGCAGATACGAGGCGAGCGTCATGCGGGCCTGCCATGTGCGTTCATCGCCAGGGGCTTGCGCGACGAGCCGGTCGCTCAGTCTTCGCGCCTCGGACGGGTTCGCGGCAGCGACCGCGATGCGCGTTCCCGTGTAAAGCCCGTCAGCGACAACGCTGGACATCCCCCTGATGGCAAGCACCGGCCGGAGAACATGCTCCGCCGACTCAACATCCCCTCGATACAGACGCAACTCGGCGAGCCGAACCCGCGCCGCGGGAACCGCGCTGCCGTCGGGATAGCGATCAAGCAGGTGCGTCAGAATCCGTTCGGCTCGATCTCGCTCGCCAAGGTGGAACAGGCTTTCACCCGCGCCAAGGAGCGCATCGTCGGCGAAGTCACTCTCCGGATAGGCATCGGCAAGCTGCTGAAACTCTCGCGCTGCATCTGAGAATTGGCCCGCGCGCATCCGGAGTTGCGCCTCTTTCAGCCACATCTCCCGTGCCCGGACGTCCTGCGGATATTTGATGACGAATCCCTGGTACGTGTCAGCAGCCCGGACAAAATCCTCTCGTGCCACGTATGCATCGGCGAGAAGGAGAAACGCATCGCGTGTGCGCCTGCTGGCAGGATGGTTTTCGATAAAAATCTGCAGCTGCTGCGCTGCGAGATCATACATTTTATCGCGCATCAGGTGCTGAGCGAATGCGAACTCACCTTCTTCGTCGGCGTGTGCTGGCACGACAGCGATCAATCCGGCCAGAGTCGCAATGATCAAAACGGTTTTCAGAACTCGGAGCGGGTACTCCCCGTCTTTCGTCAATTCCTGATTGCTTGCGCCTCTATCGAAATGCACCATGGTAAGTATCCGTACCTCCGCGCGTTACACGTCACTACGACCAGCAACGGTCCTATGACTCGCGCTGCGTATGCGGCATAGTATCAGTCAGAATGGCAGAGTGGAATCTACTACCGGCGTGCGGACTGGGTCAACATGCGCGGGTCTGCGATTCACCGGGCGAGAAG
>SLPE01000059.1 GCA_007132145.1 Candidatus Izemoplasma sp. | reverse complement strand
TTTGGTCACTCAACGGTGTAAATAAATTTACAGGTGGTACTACACAAACTTTTACACAACTTGGTGCAGGATTATATTCTGTATTTGTTGATGATGGTGGTGATTGTTATGATGCTCAAAATTTTACAATAAGAGAGGGTGAATTTCGTACAGGTGATTTCACATTAAGATTACCTCAAAATCTTGCAGCAGTTAATAATCCTGTTATATATAACATTGGAACTAAAATTAATTCATCAATTCAATCATTTTCTACAGTTAAATTCTCAATTATTGATATAATTCATAATAATACTACAATAACATTTAACATAACATATCCTCTTTTATATACAGCTAAATTCATAGCGAAAGGGTTTCCAGACAAAGGTAACTTCTTCTTAGCATCAACATTAACCGATGATCAGGGACAGGAAGTAGGTAGTAATAGTGCAGAGGAAATAGCAACATCACTTGCTGAAGTAATACAAAATGATATAGTGTTATCCAGACTATATGATGTTAAAACTGATGGTGATGAAATATATTTAAAGGCATATAAATCAAATGAAAAACTTGATTTAACCACAAATGATATAACAATCAGCGATTCATCAATTACAACAGAATTAATTAATCAGGGTATAACAAGGTATGATGGTGAATTGGCAGAGGAATATGACCTTTATGTAGACCTGTATGTTAATCCAATCCTACAATATGGTGATACACCTGATTTAAATGATTTCAGATATGTTGGTGAAATTGTATTACCATTCCACGATAGTAATCAACATATGTTTGATGTTTCACAAACACTAAGAAACTTTGTATCAACACCTTCAATTAACTTCCAGGCATCAGGTGCAACAACATTAGCTGATATGATGGGTGCTTATTATGTACAGTATGGTGAAAAGTATCCGTTAATTGCTAATTCAGCAACCAAAAAGAAAAGGGTTAAAGGTCAAACAGAAGTAAGATATGTAATTAATTCTGCATTGGATTATGTTGTAGCTAATAACATGAGCGAATTTATAACTAAACCTCGTAGATTTTTAACCAATTCACCTTCACAAATCTATGTACAAAGAGATAATCAACATTATCTTGCTTTTATTTTAGAAGCAAGTAATGAGAATAGAATAGAAGCCATTGCAGACATCGAATTCTATAATGGTACTAAGATGGAGAATGTTTCTTTATTCGTTGTAGCAGAAGGTAATGGGACTAATTTTGGGGGTGTTTATATAAGTGCAATAGGTTACGATAAATTAAACATTAAGCAATTGGAGCAACAAGGTAATACAAAAATCAGATCATTGGATTTGGCAATGTATGAAGTAGATGATGACCCAGACGCTGCAGTTGGCTATGGTAGACTTTATAATTATGCAACACAACAAGGTACATTAAATAATAGTATCACTTCACATAAGGATTGGGTAGTACCTGAAGATCAGGATTATAAGATGTTGTTTTATAATGCAAGTGGTTTAAATGTTGTTGCTGATTGGTTTTTGCCATCATTAAGTGAATTAACATTAATGTATAATAACCTATGGGCAGGACATGGTGGTGCACCAACAGTTGGTGATTTTGAAAATACTTTATATGCTTCTTCATCACAGCACTCGGCATTAAAATACTATACTGTATATTTTCAGGATGGTATGGTGTATGACACAAACAAAACAGGGAATATAAGAAGCAGACCTGTAAGAAAATTTAATTCATCAACCTCATATAACATTAGAGATGTTGGACCTGCAGGTGGTTGGATTTTTAGTAAAACAGATGCAGGTGGTGGAGAGTGGGAATACTATGAAGCAGCATCAGAGGACACAAGACCAACAAGATGGATAAATCAAAGCAATGCTTCTGTTACAGATACATCAACTGATATGGGTACAGGTGCTGATAACACAACAAAAATAATTGCACATACTCTACACGATTTTAGTATAGCAAGATTATGTTCTGTTTATAGTCAAGTAGCTTCAGGTAGTGTATCTGCAACAATAGGTAATATATTAAAATCTTGTAAACAAGTTAATTCACCTGTAGGTGGTGCTTGTGATACATCAGAGCATCCAAGATGGGAAGCAGATGGTACACATTATGGTACTGATGATTTTGGTTTCAGTATGTTACCATCAGGTATTCGTAAAGCAACAACAGGTGCACCATTTGAGGACTTAGGTCAAAAAGGTTATCTGTGGACAAGAAGTTGGAGCGATTTTAATAATGGTTATGTCTACATCTTTAAATATGATGATGGTGGAATAGAGCAAGTACATACAGATAGAAAGCAAGGTGCTGCTATAAGATTAGTTAAATATAACACAACATTAAATGAAGGAGAAACAGGTACTTATGTTGGTAATGATGGTCATACTTATCCAACTATATGTATAGGTAGTGGTGATGCTAAACAAGAGTGGTTATCAACAAACTTGGCTGAAACAAGATTAAGGGGTGGTACAACAATTCTTAATGTAGCTGATGCATCAATATGGTTACAAGCAGGTTCAAAACGCTGTGATTATGATAATGATGATAATAATGTATGGTTAGAAGCAGAGGATGTTGCAATCACACAATTAACAGAGAGTAAAAAATTCATATATGAAATCGATGAGCAACCTTCAAAATTTGGTGTAGCATTCTTAAATAAATTAGGTGCTTGGGATTGTTATGAATTTGTTGGTGAAGTGGTAGAAGAGCAGAACATAACTTGGGATGAAACACAAGCAGCAAGGACGATTATGAGTGATGGTAGAAGTCCATACGGTTTCATTCACAACTCAGTTAGCAACACTCGTTACACACGCTTAGTTACTGTTAACACAGGCTTAATTGATTCTGATACATATGATTGGTTACAGGAGTTGTTACAAAGTAACAGGGTATATGAATACACAACACCTGCACAGAATTATTTAACTGTTGAAACACATACATCGAGCAAGTCCTCGAATGATAATTTACATACGATGCAGATTCAATTTAGGCAAACAATACATAAAAATAATGTAACTGTATAATTTATGACAAACAACATTCAAATAATAACTGATTATGGTGAATTAGTTTACAAATCAGAAGAGGATTTAGGTATTATCTTTAATCGTATAGCTGATGATTTAAATGAGATAGAAAATCGCTATGGTGATTTCTCATATGATTTTGTGCTTCCTGTTGTTAAACAAAATGAGAAGGTGTTTGATTATGTAGTACAGAAAGGTGCTACAAACAAATTTGCTAAAAATCAAAATCTAAAATGTCGTATTTATAATAACAACTCCCTGATCTTAGATGGATTATTATCATTAAGATCAGTAAGTGAAAAGGATTATATATGCAGGTTCTTTTCTAACTTCACAGAATTCATAGATAAGATAGAGGAAAAGAAATGTAATGAATTAGAATTTCCTCTTATTAAGAATTGGGGTTATGAAAGCAGTATAATTACACATATTAATGCAAACTATAAGAATAGTGATGAAACATTTTACCAATACCCAATTTCATTCTATAGCACCTTCTATGCAGAGCATAGTTTATATAATGGTTTATATGATGATGACAACAAAATCTTTTTAAGAGAAAATACCGT
>SLPE01000060.1 GCA_007132145.1 Candidatus Izemoplasma sp. | reverse complement strand
TTTCGCGATTTTAATCGCACCGAGAATGTTGCAGATGCCGCTGACGCCGAGGCAGTCGCGTAGTGCGTCTATCTCATCTTGTTCGAGCCCGGCTGCGAGAAGCGTCTCTTCTCCAGAACGGATGATTTCTAGACCTCTGACACTGTCTTCATCCTTGATGAGCGCGATGAAATCGGTTGTCAAGACGTTGTGGATCAATGTGCACATCTTGTCGCCGATGCCTTCGATACGGTGCTGTCCCAGACCGTCGTCGGTGAGTGTTGAGCATTCGTAAGGTTCGAGAGCGACGATTTTCGCTTCGGGGAAGGCTTCTTTGATCCGGTCTCCCGCCGCCATCGTTCCTGCGCTACCCGGTGCGGAGGCGAAGGCGGCGATGCGGCCGTTGCCGACATCGGCGACGGCTTCGACGGCGCTATGGCCGGTCACGTGACGGTGGAAACGGTAGTTGGGCATGAGTTCGAACTGCGCCAGAGCGCGGTTCTTGTCGTCTTTGGCGAGTTCATGCGTACGCTCGAGCGTCAAGACGACGTCGCTTTCCGTTCCCGGTGTCAAATCGAGTCGTGCACCGTAGCGTCGGATGCGGTCGTAGCGCTCTTTGCTCATGTTGTCGGGCATGATGACGACGGCGTCGAACGCCATGAGACGGCATATATAGGATACGCCGATGCCGAAATTGCCGGTCGAAGGACCCAAGATGGTGTGTTCGCCGGGCACGATACTTCCATCGATGCAACCTTCAATCAGCGTCGCGTATGCGGGGCCGACTTTGTGCGAACCGGAAGGGAAGTCCTTGCCGAGCAGGACGACGATGTTCGCCTCGATGCCGGTCAAGGCTTTGGGTAGGACGATCTTTCTGACCGCACCTTGCGGGTCCTTCCATGTGATGTTGAAGAGGTTGAATCGGTCGAGCTCGTCGTTCGCGGCTTTGCGGGCTCTTTTTTTTATATCGTCCGCAAGAGTTTCGGGATGCAACATTTCATCGTATGTCGGTCCGAAGGGGATTTTACTCATTCATATCACTCCTCGTTTTTCTAAGTATTCGACGACATGTCGTTCGTCGGGTTTTATAAGCGGGGGTTCTTCGACGGCCTTGCGCGCATTGTCCGGATCTTTCAAACCGTTGCCCGTATGGATGAGACACACGCTTTCATCGTGGCGGATGATGCCGTCTTCGAGCGCTTTGGTCAATCCCGCTAAAGAGGCGGCCGATGCCGGTTCCGCGAAAATCCCTTCAAGGGCGCCGAGCGTTTTCATCGCTTCGAGAATGGACTTGTCACTGACGGAAACATAGGCCCCGTCCGTTTGCTTGACGGCCTCAAGTCCTTTGCGGGGATTACGGGGTATGCCGACCGCAATACTGTCGGCGAGTGTGTCTTCTTCATGTTCGACCAAATCCGATTTCGTCCGCCATGCCTCCACGAACGGGGCGCAGCCTTCGCTTTGGACTCCGAGAAGTCGCGGCATCGAGTCGATCATCGAAAGCGCGAGCAAGTCTTTCAGTCCTTTGTGGACGCCGGCGATCGTGCAGCCGTCGCCGACGGATACGACGATCCAGTCGGGAAGGCGGAAGTCGGACTGCTCGGCGATTTCGAAGAGGACGGTCTTCTTTCCTTCGACGAGATGCGGATTGATCGCAGCGTTGCGATTGTACCAGCCGTATTTCGAGATGGCGGTTTTCGACATTTCGAAGGCCGCTTTGTAGTCACCGTCCACACGGACGATGGTCGCGCCGTGTACAGCGAGTTGGTTCAACTTGCCCACCGGCGCCCTAGCGGGAACGAAAATGACGCTTTCAAGGCCCGCTCTTGCGGCCTGTGCTGCAAGGCTAGAGGCGGCGTTTCCGGTAGAACTGCAGGAAAGGACGCGGCGTTTCATCGCGCTCGCTTGCGCACAGGCGACAGCGCTGGCCCGATCCTTCAAGGAGCCGCTGGGTTCGGAGCCTTCATCCTTGATATGTAAACGACGCAGACCGAGCGTATCGGCGAGACGCGTACACGCGTACAAGGGCGTTCCGCCGACATGGAGTCGCGTTTTCGGCGGATCGCTCACACTCATCAACGGGGCGAACCGCCACATGGTGCGGTCGGTCGCCTTGCGTAACGTGTCTTTGTTGAAGTGTGCTTTGATCCGTTCATAATCGTATATCACGTCAAGAATGCCCTTTTCGCCGCAGCGAGGGCATGTCATCGTTTTCGCATCCGGTGGATGTTTATGATGGCAGAGGGTGCAAAACAAGTGTTTCACATGGTGCATGTTCAATCACGCTTTCTATGCGGCTTCGATGTCGATGAAACGGTTGTTTTCGACATCGAAGAGACCACGGTCTGTGAGTTTGATGAGGGGAATGACGGGGAGGGCCAAGAAGGCGAGTGTGATGAAAGGATCGTCGATGTCCTCGTGTAACCCCATGGAGCGGACGATTTGACGCATATCCGCAAGTTTTTTTGCGACTTCTTCGGGATCTTCACGGGTCATCAATCCGGCGATTTCAAGCGGTAGTTTCGCGACGACGACACCGTCCTGGACGATGATGATGCCCCCCTTACAGGCGATGAGCGCATCGGTGGCGGTTTTCATCGCCTCGTCGTCATCGCCGATGACGATGAGGTTGTGGGAATCGTGTGCGATGCTCATGGCGATCGCACCGTTTTCGATGCCGAAACCTTCGACGAGTCCGATGCCGATGTTTCCGCTCGCACGATGTCGCTCGATGACCGCGAGTTTCAAGATGTCGAGGCCCGGATCATGGGTGTAGACACCGTCGAGGACACGAACGTCTCGAATCGATTTCTTCGTCGTAATGTTGTTCTTGACAAGACCGATGACGTGGACGCGACCATGCTTCAAGGGCAAGGTGAAATCGATGGCGTCTTCCTTGACTTTGATGCTGTCCGTCAGCGCCTCGTCATGGATATTCTCGTGTTTGAACAGCGCATGACCGTCCTCGGCGACGAGGATGCCCTTCTTGTAGACCCGTGTCGGTGCGATGTCGTTCAAGTCGTCGAAGACGATGATGTCGGCATCCTTGCCGGGCGCGATGGCGCCGATATGGTTCAAACCATAGCATTCGGCAATGTTGAGGGAAGCCATGCGGATCGCTTCGACCGCATCGACACCGGCGGCGATCGCCAAGTTGACATTGTAGTTGATGTGTCCTTCCTTGTCGATGTCTTCAGGATGCTTGTCATCGGTGCAAAACATCAATCGGCGCATATTCTTTTGCGTGACGCCCTCGAGAAGGTCTTTGACATTGCGCGTCGCCGAGCCTTGCCGAAGATGGACGTACATGCCGCGGGAGACGCGAGCGCGCAAGGATTCAGGACGGGTGCATTCGTGGTCGGTCATGATGCCCGAAACGGCGTAGGCGTTCAGGTCCTTGCCGAGGATGTCGGGGGCGTGTCCGTCGATTGGACGCCCCGCCATCACGGAAATCTTTCCGTGAATGTCGGGATCCGCGGACAAGACGGCGGGATAGTCCATGACTTCGCCCAACCCGAGAACTCCCGGTTTGCTCGACAAGGTTTCGACATCTTCGACAGTAATCGAAGCGCCGGCGTTTTCATGGGCGTTCGTCGGAACGCAGGAGGGAATCATCACATGGACACCGAGCGGGGAGGCTTTGGCGTTTTCGAGCATGAACTCGATGCCTTTCACACCGGAGACGTTGGCGATTTCATGCGGATCGGCGATGACGGTCGTCGTGCCTTTGGGAAGGACGATGCGGGCGAAGCTCGCCGGCGTCGTCATCGACGATTCGATATGGACGTGGCCATCGATGAACCCGGGCGCTGCATAGGCGCCGTCGAGGTCGACTTCCGCTTTGCCTTCATAGTCTCCGAGACCGACGACGACACCGTCGGCGATGGCGATATCGGTCGTCTCGATCTCTCCCGAATACACGTTGATCAAGCGGGTGTTTTTCAAAACGAGATCCGCCGGAAGGCGACCTCTAGCCGTTGCAATGCGGTGCAGAAGGTCCATTCTCTGCCTCCTTCTAGTTCAAAGTGTCGCGATGAAATCCGCGAGCAAGTTCGTCGAGACGGTTTTGCGATACACTTTGTTTGAACGTTGATCGTCGATCGGTCGGATGTGTGAAGCGTAGCGTTCGATGATCGAGCGGCTCGCTTCCTTGAGTGCATCGACGCGTGTACCTTTCAACGTCTCCTCGATGTCTTTACAGCGGACAACGGTCGCCGAGACCGCCCCGAAAGCGACCCGGAAATCGCGTATGATATCCTCTTCGATGAAAGCGGCTGCAGCGAAAGACGCTTTGGAAATGGCGTCGGAACGCCGTGGTCCGATCTTTTTGAACCGCTCATGCGTGAAACGGTGGATGGGGATGGTGATCTCGACGATGATTTCCTGCTTGGTGAGACATGTCGTCTTCGGTCCGGTGATGATTTCATGGATCGGAAGTGAGCGTTCTCCGCTTGCACTTATGAGTTTGACATTGGCGTCGATAAGATACAAATAGATGAGAGAATCCCCGGCGGGCGAGGCGTTGGCGATATTGCCGGCGATGGTTGCGACCCGACGCAAGGCGGGCGATGCCATTTCGGCGATGATCGTCTTGAGCAGATTGGGAACGTGAGGATGCTTGAGCAGTTCTTCAAGCGGCGTCATCGCGCCGATGTGCAAAGCGTCCGCGGTCTTTCTTACGTATTTGAGTTCGTCGAGGTCGAACAAATAGACGAGTCCGTCGGGAAAATCCGGAAGGCGACCCGCGCCTTTGCGGCGCTGGACCATGAGGTCGGTTCCGCCTGCGATGACTTCCTTCTTCCCATCGGCGATGGCTTCGAGCGCTTCCGCGAGTGTAGCGGGGACAATGTGTTCTACCATAACCCTTCACCTTCTTTTGCGGCGCGACGGATCGCTTTGACAATCATGTTGTATCCGGTGCATCGGCACAAATTGCCGGAAAGTCCGACGCGGATTTCCTCTTCACTCGGTTTCGGGTTTTCATCGAGAAGACTTTCGGCAGCGATGATCATGCCCGGTGTGCAAATACCGCACTGCACGCCGCCTTCTTCGCCCATCGCCCTGGCGATGGCTTCATAGCGCGGCGTTCCCGCAAACCCCTCGATGGTCGTGATGCGCTTCCCTCTCGCATAGGCGAGCGGGTAGCAACAACTGTTCACGATCCGATGGTCGATTAGGACAGCGCACGCGCCGCATTCGCCTTCGCCACACCCTTCTTTCGTCCCCTTGAGTCCGAAATCCTCTCGTAGGACGTCGAGAAGTCGGGCACTCGGATGACGACGTATCGAGACCGGTTTTCCGTTCAAGACGAACTCAATGCTTTCCATGCTTCATCAACTCCATGATGACTTCCGGTGTGACCGGGATTTTCGTGACTTTTCGTCCGATGGCCATTTCGACGGCGAGGGCGAGCGCAGGCGCGCCGCCGACGAGCGTCAACTCCCCGAAACCTTTCGCTCCGAAGGGACCGAGTGCGTAGGGATTGTCGAAGAGATATGTCCGAGTCGGCGCCGTATCGACTGCCGTAGGAATCATGTAATCGGTCAAGTTCCTCTGTTTCAGTTTGCCCTTGTCGTGTTCCATCACTTCGAGATAGCCGTAGGCGACGCCTTGAGCGATGCCACCGTCGGCTTGTCCGAGCACGATGCGTTCATCGAGGGCTTTCCCGCCGTCGTAGGCGCTTGTGACGTTTTCGACACGGACTTCGTATGTGTGTGGGTCGACTTCGACTTCGACGACGTTGACGCCCCACGAATAAGCGGGATAGGCGTCACCATGGAATTTTTCATCGTCCCAGCGGATGTGGTCGGGTTGTTTGTACTTCTCGATGACGACGACAGTTTCGCCGGATACCCATTCGCTTTTGAGACGCTGTCCCGCTCTGGCGAGCAAACCGCCGACGACCATCGCGGTGCGTGATGCGACCGTCGGACCCGAATCGGGAACGAAATCGGTGTCCGGATTGTCGATGACGACATCGGCAAGGGGAATGCCGAGCGTTTCCGCGACAACTTTCGCCAGCGTTGTTTTCGACCCTTGTCCCATGTCGACGGCGGCGACATGGATATGGACTTTGTCCTCGATGTCCTTTTCGAGTTTCACTTCGGCTTTGATGTGGTCGGCTTCACCGCTTCCGGTAAAGCCGCAACCGTGAAAGAACCAACTCATGCCGATGCCGTGATTCGACTCGTCTTTGGCGTAGGTGGATGCCTTTCGACGGTAGTCCGACATCTCCATCGCCCTTTCGATGAGAGCCGGCATGATGATCGGCTCATGGAAATGCCCGCTAGTCGCCGTCATGTCGCCTTGTTTTGCAAGGTGCTTCAAGCGGAACTCGAGGACATCTTCGCCGAGATCCTTGGCGATATGGTGCATGAACATTTCGATGGCATAGATCATCTGCGGGGCTCCGAAGCCGCGGAAAGCGCCGTTGGGTACGGTGTTGGTCAGATATACGTCCCCGGCGACGTTGAGGTTTTCTATCGTGTAAGCCGCTGTGACGGCGAGCATCGAGCGACTGAGAACGACGTTGCTCAACCCCAAATAGGCGCCTCCGTCGAGCTTGATGTGCGCATCGAGCGCCGCAACGGTGTTGTCTTCCGCAATCGCCGCACGCAATGTAATGGTCGAAGGATGGCGTTTCGTCGTGACTTCCATGTCTTCTTCGCGGCCGAACACGAGTTTGATGGGGACGTTCAACTTCTTCACCGCGACGGCGAGTTGGCACGCCATCACGGAGGGATACTCTTCTTTACCGCCGAAGGCGCCGCCGACGACCGCTTGTTTGACGCGGACGTCGTCTTCTCCGCAACCGAGAGTGTCCAAGACGGCGTTCTTGACGTAATATGGACATTGTATCGAACCGATCAAGGTAATTCTTCCTTGTTCACGATAGGCGACGAAACCTTGCGGTTCGATGTAGGCCTGTTCCTGATAGCCTGTACGATAGGTGTATTCGATATGCCGGGCTGTCCGCTCGAACGCTTTCTTCGCATCGCCTTTTTCGAAACGGTAATCGACGGCACTGTCGCGGAAGTCGAAGACCGGTTCTTCTTCCGCGTACTCGATGGCGATGTTCTCGCAAATATCGTCGATGACCGCGCGATCCTTGCCGACGACGAGCATGATCGGATCGCCGATGTGCGTCACCTTCTCTTCGGCGAACACCGGCCAATCGTCGAAAATCATCTTGACGACGTTTTTTGCGGGGATGTCGGTGTGGTCGATGATGTGATAGTCCTTCGGGAGCTTTGGCACGTCGATTTTCACAATTCGACCTTTGGCGACGGTTGAGCGGACGGTCCGTGCGAAATACATGCCGGGGATGTCGATGTCGTCGACATACACTGCACGGCCGGACATCTTCTCTTCCTCGTCGAGTTTGGGGACCGCTTTGCTGATGTCGGGCATGGTCATTCCTCCATCGTTATGGCTTGGGTCGGACATTTGCTGACACATAGTCCGCAACGGAAACACGAATCCGCGTCGAACGTGATCTGCTTGTCGTAGGACACGGCGAAGTAAGGACAAATCTTCACACACAACATGCACTCGATGCATTGGTCGGGAATCAGTCTGCAGACGGGCGCATCGTAGTCTACATCGTTGGAAAGGGTCGTTCGAATGACGTCCTCGACACTTTCGAAACCGTGTTTTCGAAGCGCGCCCGGCAAATCGTCTATGATTTTCTTGTAAAGCTGCTTTCCCTTGAGCAGCGCCGCGGAAAGCATCTGCACGGCGTTCGCACCGGCTAGGAGGAAAGCGATGACGTCTTCGGCGCTCTCGATGCCGCCGACGCCGATGATCGTCAAGTCGGGCGCGGCGCGCCTGATCTTGTAGACGGTGGCGAGCGCAAGATTCTTGATGGCGGGACCGCTCGTCCAGACGAAGCCGTCTTCATTGCCGTAGAGGATGCTTCTTGTGGCGATGTCGATTTTCATGGTCGGTCCCAAGGAGTTGACGGCGACGATTCCGTTCGCGCCGTTTCCGGATATCGTTTTGGCGAAACCTTCCGGGTCGGGAAGGTGAGGACTGATTTTCATGTAGAACGGCTTGTTGGTAAGAGTGCGAATCGTTTTCACGGTTTCGCCGATGATGCGGAGGTCGGTGCCGACATAATGCGTCGACACTTCGAAAGCGTCGGCAAAAGGATCGAGAAGGGGAATCAACGTCTCCATGTCCGCTTTTGAATATCCGACGCTGATGATGAGCGGTTTTTCCTTGTTTTCTACGAACTCGGGAAAGAACTCGTCTACCCACTTACGGTAGGAATGCTCACTCCAGAGTTCACTGTTCATCACATAGTCCTTGTCGCCGTAGATGCAAGGTTTCGGGATGCGCGGTTCAGCGACCGAGAGCGTTTTCGATACGATGGCGCCACAGCCGGCGTCCTCAAGGAAACGCATTTTCCTGGCGTCGCCTACAATGGGGCCCGCCGCGGGCATCAAAGGGTTGTCGAGTGTCAATCCGTCGAAACGGGTTTCGAGTTTCACAGGGCATCCTCCTCATGAATGTTGTCCCAAAGACGTCTGGCGAACGATTGCGCTTTGTCATAACGGGCGCGTAGTGCGCCATCGACCTCGTAATCCTTGACGATGTGGCGGCCACCGCAAAAGACGTGCCGTGGCTTGAAACTGTGAAAAGCGCCGAAAAACAGGTGACCGAATGCGGTATCCGCATGGAAAGGTGTCGGCGCGACATAGGGCAAGAGTTGGAGGTCCGCTTCGTAAGCGGGGGACATGCGACCGAGTTTCACACCGAAGGTCTCTCCTGCATAGCGGAACGTCTCATCGAGAATCGTCTTGACGTCATCGAGCGTAAAAGCCGTCGGCGACGCATAGCGGTGGTGCATCGAATAAAGAAGCGCGAGACACTCGCTCGCGATCGACGTCGAGATGCCGTCGTTTCCCAAGATGACGCGAACACCTTCGTCGAGAAAACGTTTGACGTCCGGCAGACCGACGGCGTTGTTCATGTTCGAGTTAGGGCAGACGGCGACGACAACGCCGTGACGTTTCATCAATTCGATTTCATGTCGGTCGACATGGACCGCATGGGTCAGGATACTGCCCGGTGTGAGAAGCCCGTGACGCGCCAGCCGCTCGACGACACGTTCGCCGTACTGTCTCTGACAGTCTTCCTGGTCTTCTTCGCTTTCGGCGACGTGCATGTGTATCGGCGCATTTCCGAGCCGTTGTTTGACTGCTTTGAGCGTCTCTTCTGATAAACTCAACGAGGCATGCAGGCCGAAGAGACCGCGACAAAAGGATGTAGCATGTTCATCGATGAACTGTTCGTTCTCCGCGAGGGCTTCACCGACATCGAAACGGTCGCTCGTTTCGAAGGCGAAAGCGCCACGTAGTTTCGCATCATCGCAGATGGCGCTTTTCAAAGCGGAGAGGCTGCCTTCGATGTCGACACCGCTCGCATGATGGTCGATCAATGTCGTCACGCCGTTCTTGGCGAAATCGACTGCGCTGACGATGCCGCTGTGATAGTTTGTTTCATTGTCGAGATGTCGGTCGAGTCTCCACCAAAGCTGCTCGAGGATGTCGCGAAACGTGCGGGGATTGAACGCGACGTTCAAGCCTCTGGCGAATGTCGAGTAGACATGGGTGTGACCGACGACGAACGTCGGCATCGTAAGATGGCCTTCACCATCGATGAGCGTATAACCTTCATTGGTGAACGACCGCATCTCCCCGACGGCTTCAACCTTTTCATCGAAAACGACGTAAGCGTTCGGAAGGACCTTTTCGAAATCGTAGATCGTCGTGTTGATGATCGCTTTCTTCATCACGTTCTCTCCTTTATCAAACGGCCCCGGCTTGCGAGGTAGGTGCCGTTGTCGATGATGAAACGCCCTCGTGACATCGTCGAAAGGACGCGAACGCTCCTCTTCATCCCGTGATAGACGGAATAATCCGATGCGGCGTGGTTTTCCGTGATGACACCCTCTTCTTCGAGATATATCGTCAAATCCGCGTCTTTCCCGGGTTCGATACGTCCTTTTTGTGGAAGGAAGAGAATATCCGCGACCTTCGACGTCATCTTTTCGATGGCGTCCTCGCCCATCAAGTCGAACATGCGTGCGAAGGCGTGTTCGATGCTGCCGAATCCGAGGGGAATGTCTTTCAAACGGGCCCCTTCCTTATCGGAACGCATGAAAGCGCAATGATCGGTTCCTACGGTGTCGATGTCGCGATGCATGGAAACGAGTTTGTCCCTTTCGGCGCGTGAGCGCAAAGGCGGAGCGCATGTGTAGAGGTGGCCCTCCGCAGTGGCGAGAACATCATTCGTGAACGTCATGTATTGCGGACAGGTCTCGATGAAGAATCGTCGATGCAACAAGTCGGCATGGCGCGCTTTCAAGGCCTCGAGCGTGTCGCCGCTACTGAGATGCACCATGTACATCCGTCCGCCTGTTTCTTCGACGAAGCCGGCGAGTTTCAAGGCTTCGGACGTTTCCGCTTCCGTCGGGCGACTCAGTGGCAGATCACGAGTGCTATGCCTTTCATCCAACGTGATGGCGTCATCGTTTTCGATGTGCGCCAAGATGAGAAAACCGTAGCGTTCCGAAAGCTTGAGCAATTCCACGATGCTCTCATCGTCCGTTCTCCGGTCGCTCTCGGAGTAGGTGGTGAAGAGTTTCAGCGTTCGCATGCCGAGTCCTAGCATCGTCTTCACGAAAGATTCGAGATTTCCGCGCGGTGAGCAGATGGTGGCGTGGAAAGTGTAGTCGAGCGCGCTTTTGCGCGCAGCCTTGAGGCGACGACCGTATGCGTCGACCAAGGCGTCCGCATCGCGAACGGGATCGAGAAAATCGATGAATGCACTCACGCCTCCGTACGCGGCAGCGCGGGGCCCGCTGGCAAAATCGTCGACACTCTTGAATCGGCCGAGATCGAGTTCGAAATGAACGTGGGGGTCGATGATTCCGGGGATGATGTGACAACCTTGTGCGTCCAATGTCCGTCGTGCCGGAAGCGTTTCTTCGGTGATTTTCGAGATGACGCCGTCGGATACATAGAGATTCGTATCCGTCCAACGACCGTCTTTGCGAACACGTCCGGATAGGATGGCGAGATCATCCATCGCCGTCACCGCCTCGTCCGTGGATGACGTAGGCATCCACGCGATAATGTCCGGCAAAAGCGTCGATCAGCGTGTCGCGGACGACGAGCACGAGGTCGCGTCCGCTTCGAAGGAGGCGTTCGATCAATGGCGAGAAGCCTTTGCCGCATACTTCAAGAAGGCCGATTTCATCGAAATACAAGGGGGAAACGGCTGATGCGAGCAGGCTGTCGAATGTCTTTTCGACCCAAGCGACGCCGACTTCGTCGAAATGATAGGGGCCGATGGCGAACGCCGTCTTGAAATCTTCGGGAAGGTTGTCGTTGTGGAGGGCCAGACGGTGTCTTTCGCCGCTTGAGAGTCGCACGGCGTCATAACCGCGCACGCGGTCGGCAGCCATCGTCTTGACCGCGGCGATGCCGTCACCGCCCCATTTTGCGTGGAGTTCGATCAGTCTTGTCGTCTTCGTGTCGTTTATCCTACCAGTAACGATGGTGATCATCGATGTTCTCCCTCATGTGGCGATGCCCCTTCTTGCCGTGATGCAACGCCAAGAGTTCCGAGGTGATGGAAATCGCGATTTCTTCGGGACTGCCACCCCCGAGATCGAGGCCTACGGGGGAGTATAGAAAACCGAGCGGGATGTCATTTCCGAACTTCGCATAGGTCTTTTCAAGATAATCCGCGAGTTTTTCCGGGGAACAGAGCATGCCTACATAGGCCGGTTCGAGTTTCAGCTCGATGATCTTATTGATGACGTGGTAATCCGATTTGTGATTCGGTGTGCAAACGACGACGAACGCGTCTTTGCGAATGCCTTCGTCGGTGATGAAATCGGCGAAGCCGCGATGCACGAGACGGTCCGCCGGTGCAAAGGCTTCGACGACGGCGCGTCTTTCGTCGATGACGGTTAGATGGAAGTTCATCGTCTTCAGCACGTTCGCGAGTGCGCGCGACACATGTCCCGCTCCGAAGAGGTAGACATGCCTGGCGACGCCGGAAAATTCGAAGAAAAGCGTCACGACGCCACCGCAGACCATCGGTAGGCTCTTGGCGTCTTCGACGACTTTTCCGTCCGTGAGCGCGTAGCGTTGCAACCCGTGTCGCCTTTCCCTGAGCAAAGTCTCCGCATAGCGGATCGCGGCAAGTTCGAGCGCACCGCCACCGACTGTGCCGAGGCGCTCACCCGTTTCGCAGACGACCATCTTCTTACCGACTTCCGCGGGGCCTTCTCCTTCTTTGGCGACGACGGTCACGACGACGCCGTCAAGACCGCGTCGACGATGATCGGCGATTGTTTGGAATACGTCTTTGTCCATCGTTATCCGTCCTTGCTCAAAGGAAAATCGTCAAAACGACGGCGATGCCGAGCAACGATGCGGATACGGCCGGAAAAGGCCGGAGTCGGAGACCTTTATCCATCATCACCCAATGGACGACCCGATAAGCGAGGAAAGCGATGCCGGCACCGGCCAGCCCTTGATAGACGACGAAAGATAGGATGGTTTGCATGTTCGCCAAATCGGCGAAGAGGAACCCGCTCATGGCGTAACGCAAGGCCATGACACCGAGAAACAGCGCGCGCCACGATAGACTCGCGACGACGAAACCCGTAATCTGTGAGCGAACCGGTTTGTTCACGATGAGCGCCACAAGACTTGCGAGCATGAGCGATTCGAGGACGATGGCAATCATGGGCGTCAAGGTGCGCCATGCCATCAAGGGCATCAGGAGATTGACGCTCTTGATCGCGGCGGCGAGCAGCCCGGCCGCGAACATCGCCCGTCTGGAGCCAGTCTGTAGATAGAGCGCCATCAACAATGCCGATGCGATCGGAAACATGATCATCCCTGAGAAGAAGGGAGGCGTGAACTGCAACGCGTAGCCGAGGGTGGCTTCGAGCACGCCCCAAAGGGCGCCGTAGAATACGATGAGATTGATGGTGTGCAAAGGTCTTTTCATGATTGTCTCTCCTTGTTCTTTTCGTTGTCTTTGATGGCGGAAAGGATTCTTTCCGGGGTGAAGGGCAAGGACTTCAAGCGGACGCCGACGGCATTGTAGATGGCATTGGCGATCGCCGCAGGCGGTGTGTCGATACCGATTTCACCGACACTTTTGGCGCCGTAGGGCCCCGAATTCTCGTAACTGTCGGCGAATTCCGTCGTCAACTTCAAGATGTCGCGGATGGTGGGAATCTTGTACGTTTGGAAATCGCGGGTCGCAAGCGCGCCTTTCTTCGTTCGTTTCACGTCCTCGAAAAGCGTCATGCCGATGCCTTGGACGATGCCGCCTTCGACTTGGCCGCGTGCGAGTTGCGGGTTGATCGGCGTGCCGCAATCGACGACGCTGACATAATTCACGATGTCGATTTCACCCGTTTCGACGTCGAGGTCGATTTCGACGAAACCGGCCATGAAAGGCGGCGGAGATTTCGTGCCGACATAACTTTCCGTAGCCGTCAACTGTTTCTGTTCTTCATTGTACGTGATCTGGTT
>SLPE01000198.1 GCA_007132145.1 Candidatus Izemoplasma sp. | reverse complement strand
TTTTGTTTTAGAAAGTGGAACAACATTAGCAACATCAGAAAGTTATCGTTTTAAATACCCTATTTCAATAAGTGAAAATGTGGCTTTTAGAGTTTTACAAACCGACCCTTATATGTTGTTTATTCAAACAAATGTTAGTTTTTATCAAATAAGAGTTAATTTTGAAACAAAAGAAATTGAATATTCAAGCGAGATAGGTTTTAGTGGTGTTGATGATGACGCTGGTAAAAAAATACTACTTGAAACTGCACAAGATGATGTTACTAAAATAGTTGGTTTTAGATGGAACGCAGCAAGTGAAACAATAGTAGACGCAGTTAGTAATAGTATATTACAACCTTTTAATGCAACTTGTCTTGACCCGTTAGAAGCAGGAAGAGTAGCAGAAAAAACAGGAACAACAGGCGTTATTGAAAGAGTAATAAATGCTAATGGTAAATATTTTAGTTTTGAAGAGTTACAAGAATATGCGAGGGGTTTATTTGGACAAAACAACACGGCAACCTCAGCGATAACCGCCACATTTAAAGGTAGATTAGATGATGTTAATTTTACAGATGTTATTGATAAATTGAAATTGACTAATGTTATAAAGGTTACTTTACCTAATTTTCAAATAGCGGGTGATTTTATAATTACAGATGTAACTTCATCTTACAATAAACATACTGCAACTATAAATATAAGTGCTAGAAACGCCAATTTAAGTGAAACATTTAATGATATATTTAGGCTTCCTTTAATAGAAAACTCACTTGATGATTTAACTAACAACCTAAACATATTCTATGTACAAGAAACAGACACATTTATTAAGAAGGAAATTATTGTTAATGGCGAGGTGGTGAACGAAGATGATTAAAGTTAAAAATGATGAGGTAAAATTACAAATATATAAAAACGGGAAGTTAGTTAAAAACCATATATTCACTAACACTTTAACAGATTTATATCTGGATTATATTTTATATAGAATGATACCATTTTCAAAAGCCTCTGTTTTATACACCGAATTTGATGACACGGCAGATACTAGCGATGTTATATTTTCAACGGCTTATTTATCTTATACAGACCAAACCTTAACAACGGCTTCAACCGATATGCTTTATGACGCTACTTCTTTTTATCCATTACAAATAAGCCAAGTTACGAATATAGAGGGAGAGAACGAACTTACTGTTGAAGTCGCTTTTGACTTTGACACTTTGTCGCCCCCGCCTAGTTCTAATTTTGAAATATTAGGTTTTGGAAGATGTTACCCTATTGTGCCAGATAATTGGCTATTAAGTTATTTTGATTTAGGTGATCTAACCATATCAGCGGTTGAGGATTATTTTTTTGCAGTTATAAGGCGAGATACAATAAGTTCAAACGCTACTATGACAAGTGTTAAGTGGTTTTATCAACGACTTAAACAAATTGTTGTATGGTATGGTGATTTTACAAATACTTATAACGCTGAAAACTTAACTTATACAAGAGGAACAACAGGTATTGTTGAGATTAGTGGATTAGATAACTTTTATATATCAACAGATGGCTTATTTCCAAGTACAACCTTATACCCAAGCACAACCTTATATCCACAAATAAAAGGAAAGCCGACAAAGGTTGAGTTTGTATATACAGGAGAACCAGATGTTTCGGTATTTGTTGATATGAAAGATTTAGATGTAACTTATAATGATAAAGAAATGACAATAAAAATAAAATGCGAAAGAGGTGATTGATTATGGCATTTTTTCAAAATTCACCAAGTGAAACGACCCCTTTAAGTGCTGACAACTTATCGAGGTCAGAAAGGTATTTAACAGCAACAGCAGGAGCAGATGGCAAGTTTTATGTTAATATTGATGGTGCTGATGGTTTAGCAGATGGCGATACTTTAAAAATTAAGTTTCCAGCTGCGACTAATGGAGCAAGTAATGCAGAGTTTTCTATTGATGGTGGAACGACTTATAAAAATGTGTTTTATGGTGCAGTTCAATTAAAGGCAGTTGCTATTGAAAGTCAACATTTAGAATTGAGATATGATGGAACACAGTTTTTAGTTTCAAAACTGCTCCCACAAGCAATTTGTTTATTTAGAGCGACAATGAGTACGAATACAGAAACTGCTAATACTGAAATTGTTAATTTTGATACAGCAGTAACTGATGTTGGCGGTGATTATGACACTACTGATAAAAAATTTACAGCACCCGTAGATGGTTATTATCAATTTTATGTTTCGGTAACAACCTTATCAACAACAGACCAAGACCGATATGGATTTAAGTTGTTTAAAAATGGTGCAACTGATGTGAAAACTCTCAGGCTACAAGCAAATGGAACAACTGCTTTATATGTTAGTGGTAGTTATTTGGTTCTTTTGGAAGCAGGGGATTATATACAAATTCAGTATTTGGCAGATAGCACCAAGACAATATCATCAACAAACCACCTTACTTGGTTTGAAGGTTATTTGGTGTTAAAAACATAATGCAGTACATAGCAATAACTCTTGAAGAATACAAAGCACTTCGAGATAAGATAGAAGAATTACAAGACTTGTTACAAGATTTTAGATTATATGAAAATATATATTTGCAAATGTTAAACAAGCAACAACCTGTCGAAGAAAAACAAGAAATAGGGTTTTGCACCGATAAAGTTAAGGAAAAATAAGGAGGCACTTATGGACAAAATAGAAAACAAAATTGATGACATATGTAAGGCGGTAGGAAACATTGAAAAGGAATTAGTTGGGATTAAGCGTGATTTAAAAAACAGTGACCAAACAGGGAAGTTATTAAATGACAACATTGTTTCAGAAGTTAAACGAAACAAAGACAGAATTGAAGCATTGGAAGATAACCAGCGTTGGGTTTCTCGTTTAATATTAGGATTGGTAATAACTATGGTAATAAATGTTGCTATGGTTGTACAATATTTAGGAGGTTAATATGTGTGATTTTTGTAGCGTTGAAAAACCAACGACAGAATATGATGCAACTTGGCGTGGAGTTGATTTTAAAATCGACTTGTGTGTTGATTGTTTTGATTATATAAAACAACAAACTTTAACATATTATCAAATAACAAAAGTATTAAGGAGGTTGAAAATATGAAAAAATGGTTTAGTTCAAAAACAATCTGGGCGAACTTACTTGTTATATTAGCATTTGGTATTGAGCGTTTTATGGGAACTGACTTTATCAATGCTGAAATTGGAGTATTGTTAATCGGATTTATTAACTTGATATTACGCTTTGTTACAAAAGAACCTATACAAACAAAAAAGGAGTTGGGATAATGGAAAAAGCATTTCTACCTGTTTATTATGTATGGATTAGTCAAGGAATGAACGAAGGTAACCATAAAGGAAGAATGGCTATTGATTTTGCTGCTAGACTAGTTGCCAATCGTGGTGCTTATGCAACATTTGATGTTAAGTTAGTTGCCAAAGGTGGTCGTGATAACCAATTATGGTTTGAGAGTTTAGAGAAAGTCCTTTATGCAGATGGCACAGAAGATTATTCTACTTTCGTTTTAATGCACCAAGACAATATATCTTCTTTAAAAATAGGACAAGTATTTAAAAAAGGTGATCGTATTTCAACTATGGGTGTTGC
>SLPE01000209.1 GCA_007132145.1 Candidatus Izemoplasma sp. | reverse complement strand
GTTCGGCGCGATCGAGTCCGTCAAAGCCGCGAGCGATCTCACTGCACCGGTATCCGGCACCGTACTGGTCGTCAACGAAGACCTCGAGACGACTCCGGAAAATCTCAACAAGGACCCTTATGAAAACTGGATCGTCAAAGTCGAAATCGAAGACACGAGCGAACTCTCCAAATTGCTCAATGCCGAAGAATACGCCAAAGAATGCGAATGACGGGGGCTGAATGATGTTCAAATACATGCCTCATACGAATGAAGACATCAAGGCGATGCTGGAAAAAATCGGCGTCGACGACATCGGCGACCTTTTTTCAGACATCCCCAAGGACCTCGTTCATAAAGACCTCGACCTTCCCGAAAGCAAATCGGAGTTGGAGATTCACGAGCACTTCCGCAATATCGCGGCCATGAACAAACCGCTCATCCCCTTTGTCGGTGCCGGCGCCTACGACCATTATACGCCGAGTGTCATACGCCACTTGATCACGCGACAGGAGTTCATGACCGCCTACACCCCTTATCAACCGGAAATCTCCCAAGGCACCTTGCAATACATCTTCGAGTTCCAGAGCATGATCACACAATTGACGGGCATGGATGTCGCCAATGCCTCCATGTACGACGGCGCCACGGCGACCGCTGAAGCGATGTTCATGGCTTGCGCACAACGCCGCAAGCAGAAGATCGCCATCAGCAAGACGGTCAATCCCAACATCGTCCGTGTCGTCAAGACTTACGCATCCTACAAGGATATCGACGTCGTCGAAATCGACGAAGATGCCGGACAGACTTCGCTCGCCTCACTCGAGAGCACATTCGATGACGAATGCGCCGCGCTGATCGTCCAGACGCCCAACGTCTATGGTATCATCGAGGATTTCAGCGGTTTCAAGGACGCACTCGACAACTACAAAGCCTTGTTCATCATCAATCAGGACCCCTCCACGCTCGCCCATTTGAAAACGCCTCGCACCTGGGGCGCCGACATCGCCGTCGGCGAATGCCAGAGCCTCGGCGTGCCCCTTTCATTCGGGGGCCCCTACATCGGCTACATGGCGACGATCACGAAATACATGCGCAAGATGCCCGGGCGCATTTGCGGCATGACCAAGGACACCGACGGCAAGCGCGCTTTCGTCTTGACCCTTCAGGCGCGAGAACAGCATATCCGTCGGGAGAAGGCGAATTCGAACATCTGTTCGAACCAGAGCCTGATGGCGCTGTTCGTGACGATCTACATGGCGGTGATGGGCAAGAAGGGTCTGTATGAAGCCCAACAACAATCCATCGACCGGGCGCATTACTTGTACGGGCGTTTGCTCGAACTCGATGCGTTCGAAGCCGTCTATGACAGACCGTTCTTCAAGGAGTTCCTCTTGAAAACGACACTCGATATCGATGCGATGAACCGGGAACTTCTCAAACACGGAATTCTCGGACCGCTACCTTTCACGAAACTCGATGCTTCAAGAGAAGGCGAAGTGCTCTTCGCCGTGACCGAAAAGCGAACGAAAAAGGAAATCGACGACTTCGTCGATCAGCTCAGGGGGCTTTCGTGATGGTCTATTACGACAAGATGATATTCGATATTTCAACGGAAGGCAGAAAAGGCTACTCGCTTCCGAAGGAGGACATCGCACGTCAAGCGCTTCCCGAAACGCTCTTGCGCGACGACTGCCCCGGACTCCCCGAAGTGAGCGAACTCGACGTCGTCCGCCACTACACCAATGTGAGTTTCAAGAATTTCGGTATCGAAAAGGGATTTTATCCACTCGGGTCCTGTACGATGAAATACAACCCGAAAATCAACGAAGACATCGCCGCGATGCCGGCATTTTCGGGTCTTCATCCCTATCAACCCGTCGAGACCGTACAAGGCATCCTCCACATCTACGATGAAACACAGCGGTTGTTGTCGGAAATCAGCGGAATGCACACGTTCACGCTCAATCCCTACGCCGGCGCACACGGTGAACACGTCGGCCTGATGATCATGAAGGCCTATCATCGCAATAGAGGCGACCACAAGCGCACGAAAGTGATCGTACCCGATTCCGCCCACGGAACGAATCCCGCTTCCGCGACCGTTTGCGGCCTTGAAAGCGTCGAAGTCCCTTCGTACGAAGACGGGACGGTCGATGTCGAAGCGCTCAAAGAAGTCCTATCCGACGAGATCGCCGGTATCATGCTCACCAACCCCAACACCGTCGGCATTTTCGAGAAGAACATCCTCGAAATCGCCAAACTCGTCCATGAAAGCGGCGGGCTGCTCTATTACGACGGCGCGAATCTCAATCCGCTTCTGGGGATGGCCCGTCCCGGCGACATGGGTTTCGACATCGTGCACATCAACCTTCACAAGACGTTTTCCACCCCGCACGGCGGCGGTGGCCCGGGAAGCGGTCCTGTCGGCGTTTGCGAACGTCTTGTAGAGTTCTTGCCGCAGCCACTCGTGAAAAAGGATGGCGACCGTTATGTCATCGACGACCATCCGCAGACCACCCTTGGACAAATATCTCATTTCTACGGCAACATCGGCGTCGTCATCAAGGCTTACACCTACATGCTCACACTCGGCAAGGACCATCTCATCGATGTCGCAAAATTCAGCACTTTGAACGCGAACTATATCAAGGAATCGCTCAAGGACGTCTATCACCTTCCCATCCCCGGCGTCTGTAAGCACGAGTTCGTCTTCGACGGTCTCAAGGACAAATCGAGCGGCGTAAGCACACTCGACATCGCCAAGAGACTCCTCGATTACGATATGCATCCCCCGACAGTCTATTTCCCGCTCATCTTCAAGCAAGCGATCATGGTCGAGCCTCCGGAAACCGAATCCAAGCAAAGCGTCGACAACTTCATCGCCGTCATGCGTAAGATAGCGGAAGAGGCTAAAGAAAATCCGGACCTCGTCAAGAATGCGCCTTACAGTACGGTCGTCAAACGGCTGGACGAAGGTCTCGCGGCTCGGAAACCGGTCGTCAAATATCGCGACCTCGAGCCCAGCGACGCGTGAACACGTCCGACTGCAAACCATAGCATTCCCGCAATCGGTGATTCGTTTGCGATGATTCACCCCTAGTAACGTCCATCGAAAGGTCCCGTTACATGCAACGGGACCTTTGTCTTGAAACACCTTCGCGAACCCTTTCGAGCCCCGCTGCATGATCTGCGTAGGGCGTTTCATCAAAAGCACGCATGCGCATGTAAGTGAACAGCGTCTTGTTGAAGCCACCAGTAACCGGATTGACGAAGCGGCCATCACTACCATGATGATCCGGCCTCTCATCCACGGACTGCCCGGCGCACCCGGCCAGACCGGCTGCCATGACAACGGTCAGAATAAAACCGCCTGACCCTGATCCCATTCCCTTCACCCACTCTTCACGGTTGTATTCTGATCAATTGATGTCCAAGCTGGACAAAGCAGGAACCCGACTGTATCAGGAATCGATCCCCCCGAGCATGCATGAGCTGACCCAGCACCGCCATTTTCGCCGCAACCAGCGAGGTCGCGACTTTGTCGTGGGCGACATTCACGGCCAGGAAAACCGGTTGCGCCGTGCATTACATAAGGCCGACTTTGACCCAATGACCGATCGACTTTTTGCCGTCGGGGATCTGGTGG
>SLPE01000097.1 GCA_007132145.1 Candidatus Izemoplasma sp. | reverse complement strand
TCGAAACGGATATAGCGATTCGTCCCCGCATGGCCGTCGAAAACCTGCATGAAGGCGTGCGCGTCCTCCATGAAACCCGTTTCTGCGAGGATGAACGCCATGTTCACGTCTTTTTCCGTGTCGGTGATGCGCAAGTACCAGCCTTCGAAACGGTTCGGTTTTCCTTTTGAACGGCGTTTGAATCGATGGATCGTGTGCGTGTCAGGATTCATAGGATTCACCCTCTCCCGGAAGGCCGGTGTGTTGACGACTAGGACATCATGAAAGGCGGGCGTCACTGCTCAAGAGTCTTCTTGGGAATCTCGATCATACCGATGTCGACGGTGAACGTCCGGTTCAACAACGTCTTGACGACAAAGGTCTCGTCTTCATTGATGCGCACGATTTTCGCGTTCGTATCCAAATGTCTGACATACACGACATCACCCAACGCGAGACCGTGGACGCTTTTGTGCACCGTTTTCCCTCTCGACGTCTGGAACGGACGATTCTTCGGACGTTTCGGCGAGAACAACAGGTAGAGCCGAACGAGCAAGACGAGCGAAAGCGCGAACAAAATCAAGAAGATTTCGCTTCGTTCTGCCACGGGCGTCCTGTAGTACTGTTCGAAGAAATAGGCCAGTGCGATAAACTGGACGATTCCTACGATGATGACGATGCGTTTTGCGGCATCTTGTCTCGCTTTCAAGGCGAATCGCTCCCGTCCTTTGCATCTTGGCTCTATTGTCGCATGAAGCGGCCCTTTTTTCAAGCATCACACGCGCTGTCGCCAAAACCTTCCGATCCTTTCAACGACATCGATACAATCGTGATACAATGATGTTGCACACGATACGTCCTTGTGACCGAGAAGCATGATAAGGAGGAGAGGTCCATGCCGGGCATCGTTTCCGTAGAGGTCGTCGAATCCGTCGATTCGACAAACGAAGCGCTCAAACGTCAATTGGCGACCTTGGCCGATGGTCAGTTGCTTTATGCGAAGAGCCAAACCGCCGGTCGAGGACGCTACGACAGGACCTGGTTTTCCAAGCCGCATCGAGACCTCGTCTTCAGTTTTCACCTTCTCGACGCGGCCTCACTGCCCAAAACGTTCCAACGGAGTGTCTGTGCGCTCATCGACACACTCGCTTTTGAAGACGTGAAAGACGCCTCGGTGAAATTGCCCAACGACATCTATGTTGGGCGACGAAAGATCGCCGGGTTGCTCATCGAGACGAGACAGAGTCACCGGGGTCGACACATCATCGTCGGTGTCGGCGTCAATGTCAACACGCCCCGAAGAGGAGAGAAGCGGTTCATCGCGACGTCGATGAAGGAAGAGAGCAGTCGGTCTCACCATCCCTCAGCGGTGTTGTCGAGATTCATCGAGTGTTTCAACACCATCGACGACACGACAGTGTCGGAAACGTTCGCGACCTATGTGAGGCGCCTCGCTCAAGGGGCCTTCATCGCCGGCGTCTATTATGAACTCAAAAACATCGACAAAAAGATGGTATGCGAACTGAATTCCGGGACTGAAAAGGTCTTCAAACCGTGTTCAGAACTGGATTTTGAACTGAAAACCGATAAAACATAATAATTATAAATAATAAAATAGACACAAAAATAAAACAGTTGGCGGACGAACAAAAAAGTGGCTGCAGCGGTGACCGTCATGGACTTCATATCTCGGAAACGTCTTCACTGAGCGGTAGAGAGTATCGAGTTTCTGCGATGAGCGAATCCCGGGAACGGACATCGACGCTTCGCATGTCCACCACGACATATGAAGTCTCGACCATGTGAACACCAACTGATGTTTTGACATTCAAAAGAAGTTGACCGGCGCCAAAACGCGTTTTATAATGGGTTTGAAAGGAGGGATAGCCGTGTTTGAAAAAATCAAAGCGATCATTGTAGAAGAGCTCGGTATCGATCCCGAAGATGTCAGACCCGAATCGAACTTCGTCGACGACCTCGGCGCGGACTCACTCGATATCGTCGAACTCGTCATGGCGCTCGAAGACGCATTCGACATCACGGTGTCTGACGAACAGGCTCAGACGTTGAAGACAGTCGGCGATGTCGTCGCGTTCATCGAGAAACTCTGATTCACCGCATCGTTCTATCGGAGGTAGTACAATGAACAAACGTGAACTCAAAGAACTGATCGAACTGTTCGAATCGTCGTCCCTTTCACGCATCAAACTCGACAAGGGCGACGTCACCATAGAATTGGAGAAACCGATGAACTGTTCCGAAGGGACGGCATCCGCAACCCGACCGGCGACGAAGACCGCTTCTTCGGGGACGGAAAGAAAACCGGAGTGCGACGCGGAACGCTCGCATACAGTCGTCAAGGCGCCGTTGGTCGGAACGTACTATGAAGCGCCGGCGCCCGAACAGCCCCCATTCGTGCGCATGGGCCAAAACGTGCAAAAAGGCGATGTCCTCTGCATCATCGAAGCGATGAAGGTGATGAATGAAATCACCGCCCCGAAAACGGGGAAGGTCATGGCCATCCACAGCAAGAATGGCGAAATGGTGATGTACGACCAAGTCATCATGGAGATCGACTGATGTTTCAGAAGATCCTGATTGCCAATCGCGGGGAGATCGCCGTGCGCATCATCCGCACCTGCAGACAGATGGGCATCGAGACCGTCGCGGTTTACAGTACCGCCGATCGGGACGCGTTGCACGTCCATCTTGCCGATGAATCGGTATGCATCGGACCGCCGGCGGCGAAACACTCGTATTTGCACATGGAAAACATCATGACGGCAGCCCTCAGCACGGGAGCCGAAGCCATCCATCCCGGCTTTGGCTTTTTGAGTGAGAACAGCGCTTTCGCGGCCCTTTGCGAAACGTGCGGCATCGTCTTCATCGGACCAAGCAGCGAGACGATCAAAGCGATGGGAGACAAAGCGGAAGCGAAGCGGTTGATGAAAGAAGCCGGTATACCGTTGATTCCCGGCAGCGACGGTGAAGTGACGCTCGAAGAAGCGAAACGTATGTTCAAAGAACTGGGTGCGCCGATCGTCCTCAAGGCGAGTTGCGGAGGCGGTGGACGCGGCATGCGCGTCGTCAACGACGCCGCCGATCTGAAACGGGCTTACGACATCGCCAAACAAGAAGCGAAGGCGGCGTTCGGAGACGACGGCTTGTATCTTGAGAAACTGCTCGACAGACCCCGTCACGTCGAAGTTCAAATCCTCGCGGACAAATACGGCGATGTCGTCCATTTGGGCGAACGCGACTGCAGCCTTCAACGACGGAACCAGAAAATCGTCGAAGAAACGCCGGCACCGATTTCGAACAAACTTCGGAAATCCCTATGCGAAGCGGCGATCAATGCCGCGAAGTCGATCGGATACGTCAATGCCGGCACGATCGAGTTTCTCGTGACCGAAGACCGTTTCAGTTTCATGGAAATGAACACGCGCATCCAAGTCGAACACCCGGTCAGCGAAATGACGACCGGCGTCGACATCGTTCGCGAACAGATTCGTATCGCCGCCGGTAAGCGGGTCATCGATGCGAAGAAGATCAAGACCCGCGGACACGCCATTGAAGTCCGGATCAACGCCGAAGCCCCTCACTTCGATTTCCAACCTTCTCCCGGCCGCGTCGAACTCCTCCACATGCCCGGAGG
>SLPE01000091.1 GCA_007132145.1 Candidatus Izemoplasma sp. | reverse complement strand
CCCGGAGGACCGGGCATCCGCTTCGATTCGATGCTCTACACCGACTATGAAATCCCCCCGTATTACGATTCGATGATCGGCAAGTTGATCGCGTACGGAAAAGACAGGATGGAAGCCTTGAGAAGGCTCAGGGCGGCGCTTGAAGAACTTCTCATCGAAGGTGTTTCGACCAACCAGGAGTTCCTGATGACCCTTTTGGGACACGATGACTTCGTCAAGAACGACATCGATACGGGATTCGTGGAACGTCATCTCCGGGAGTTGTTGCGGCATGAAGCGTGAGATCCTGAAGGAAGCCTTCCTCAAAAAGAAACAGTTCCGAAGACTCAAGGAGACCGATGCAGCGAAGGCGGATGCGAAGGCGAAAGGCGACGTCCCCAAAGGTCTTTACGACAAATGCGACGCATGCAACGCTTCGTTTCCCCAAAAAGAAGCCTTCAAGAACAAACTCGTCTGCCCGAATTGTCAAAACCACTTTCGCATCCGTGCCGTCGATCGCATCGCGATGAGCGCCGATCCGCAGACGTTCGTCGAAAAGGGGTACGGGTACATCACGCTCAATCCGCTTTTTCAAGACGGCTATGAACAGAAGATACGGGACTTGAAAAAGACGACGGGCATGGACGAAGCCTATGTCTACGGAGATTGCGAAATACGCCAGGAACCGTGCATCATCGGCATCCTTGACAGTCATTTCATGATGGGGAGTATGGGGTCCGTTGTCGGTGAAAAAGTCACCAAGAGCGTCGAGTACGCCTTGTACAAGAAACGTCCGCTCGTCATTTTCTCGGCAAGCGGAGGCGCCCGCATGCAAGAAGGGATCTACAGCCTCATGCAAATGGCCAAGACGAGCGCGGCGATTCGCAAGATGCACCAACAAGGCCTGCTTTTCATCAGCGTCCTGACCCACCCGACGACCGGAGGCGTCAGCGCGTCTTTCGCGATGCTAGGAGACATCATCCTCGCAGAGCCGGGCGCATTGATCGGCTTCGCCGGACCGCGCGTCATCGAACAGACGATTCGACAATCCCTTCCCGAAGGGTTCCAACGCGCCGAGTTCCTCCTCGAAAAAGGCATGATCGACGCCATCGTCCATCGTCATGACATGCGCGAGACCTTGCAACGGCTCCTGCGCATGCACCGGCAAGGAGGTGCATGATGGACATTCTCGAAAAAGAACGCAAACTGAAAAAGCTCGAAGACGAGCTCGACAGACTTGAAGACGAACAGGAAAAAAGGGAAATCATCGCATCCATCGAAGCCTACAAAGTCAAAACGATGTCAAAACTCACCGCGTGGGACCGTGTCCTTTTGGCGCGGCACAGCGAGAGACCGAATGTGAAAACGTACATCGACGCCTTGTTCGAGGATTTTTTCGAACTACACGGCGACCGCCAGTATGCCGACGATGCATCCGTCATCGGCGGCATCGCGCTCTTCGGCAATCGGCCCCTCACCGTCATCGGTCATCGCAAAGGATGCACGACGGCGGAGAACATCGCTTGCAATTTCGGGATGGCGCATCCTGAAGGTTATAGGAAAGCGCGCCGTCTGATGAAACAAGCGGAAAAGTTCGACCGGCCGATCGTCACCTTCATCGACACGCCCGGCGCCTATCCCGGCATCGGTGCCGAAGCCCGCGGTCAAGCGACATCGATTGCAGACAACCTTTTCGAGATGAGCGACCTCGGCGTTCCGATCATCACGTTCATCGTCGGCGAAGGCGGTTCGGGCGGCGCGCTCGCGGTCGGAATGGGCAACACCGTCGTCATGCTTGAAAACAGCATCTATTCGATTTTGTCCCCCGAAGGCTATGCGAGTATTCTCTGGAAAGACGCTTCGAAGATGAAAGAGGCCGCCGAAGTGATGAAACTCACGAGTTACGACCTCGCCGAACACGGCATCATCGACGGCATCGTCAAAGAGCCGCTCGGCGGCGCGCATCATGACCCCGAAATGGTTTTCGACGGTGTTCGGGAGACCTTGTCCTCGGCGCTCACGCGTTTTGCGGAGATGACCCCGTATGAAATCAAGACCGCACGGTATGCAAAATACAGACAAATCGGTTTTTTCCAACGGTTCAACTACGATCACCTCAAACCCGGAGGTCAATCATGAATGCGCGGATTACGGGCACGGGCTCGGCCATGCCCGCGCACAGCGTTCACAACCGTGACTTCGAGCGGATCATCGACACTTCCGATGCATGGATCCGCTCACGCACGGGCATCGAGCGCCGGCCGATCAGCCTCGAGGAAAACACATCCGATCTCGCGCTCGAAGCGGCAAAACGAGCGATCTCCGCGGCCGCTATCTCCGTGCAGGAAATCGATCTCGTCATCGTCGCGACGGTGACGCCCGATACGGTCTTTCCGGGCGTCGCGCACATCTTGCAACGGAAACTCGGGTTGAGAGACGTTCCCGCATTCGATGTCAACGCCGCATGCACCGGGTTCGTATATGCGCTCGAAATCGCCGACAAGATGATCGGCTCGGGCGTCTACCGTTGCGCTTTGATCGTCGGCGCGGAAACGTTGAGCAAGATCACGGATTTCGAAGACCGAAACACTTGCGTGCTCTTCGCCGACGCCGCCGGAGCGATGGTCCTCGAGGCGCGTGAAACAGCAAGCATCGAAGCGATCGCCTTGCATGCCCGCGGCGACACCGAAGGGTTTCTCAAACTCGACGGATATCCGTTGAAACAAGATTTCAAGAGCCCCCCCGGGGAACGGCCCTTCCTCCGCATGCAAGGCAGTGAAATTTTCAAGTTCGCTTCGACGGTGTTGCCTGAAACCGTCAAGGAGCTGCTCCGAAGAAGCGGCACCGACCTCGACGACATCCGACTGATTGTGGCGCATCAAGCGAACCGGCGCATCATCGAGAAGGCGGCGCGCACGCTTGATTTCCCCATGGAAAAGATGTATCTTAATATTGAGCGGACCGGGAACACCTCGGCCGCGAGCGTACCCCTCGCCGTCGACGAAGCGATCCGAGCGGGAAAACTGCAACCGGGCGATTTGTTCATCATCGTCGCCTTCGGCGCCGGGTTGACATGGGGTGGCGCCCTCATCCGCCTCTAGGAGGATATCCATGAAAGACATCACTGAGTTGCTCGGCACGAAGTATCCGCTCATTCAGGGCGGCATGGCCAATGTCGCGACCCATGTGCTTTGCGCTGCCGTCAGCGAAGCCGGCGGCCTCGGTCTCATCGCCAGCGGCGGCTGGGACGTCGAGCGCATCCGCGAAGAAATCCGCAAAACGAGAGCGTCGACCCGAAAACCTTTCGGTGTGAACATCATGTTGATGAGTCCGTACGCCGACGATTTGAGCGACCTCGTCGTTGAAGAAGGCGTGCGTTTCGTCACGACGGGGGCGGGAAGCCCCGGTGCGCACATCGCCAAATGGAAAGCGGCCGGCATCACCGTCATCCCCGTCGTCGCGAGCGTCGCCCTCGCCAAACGTTTGGCGAGAAGCGGTGCGGACGCCTTGATTGTCGAAGGCACCGAAGCCGGTGGACATATCGGGGAGCTGACGACCTTCACCGTCGTTCCGCAAGTCGTCGACGCCGTCGACATCCCCGTCATCGCCGCCGGCGGCATCGCCGATCATCGTGGCGTCGACGCCGCCTTCGCCTTGGG
>SLPE01000089.1 GCA_007132145.1 Candidatus Izemoplasma sp. | reverse complement strand
TCAATGAAGTTCAAACGGTTAAGGAAAGGCTACAGCAAGAGTCGCGAAAAAATGGCGGAAAAGATGCTGTACATCTTAAGCGTGGATACACATCTTCTATATACAAAAACTTAGAAGTAAGGCAGTACAAGGGGAAGCGCGCTCTTGATCTTGTACTGGGGTCAATAGCTTTAATATTTTGCCTTATTTTATTCCCATTTATTGCCTTCGGGATAAAGCTCTCATCAAAAGGGCCCGTCTTTTTCAAACAAAAGCGTACCGGGCAAAACGGCATTACATTCACTTGTTATAAATTTCGAACAATGAGAAACAATTCGAAAATTATTCAAAATGGAAAACCGGATATTACATTAGAGGGAGATGAACGTATTTTTGCATTTGGCAAACTGCTGCGTTTTTTAAACCTTGATGAACTGCCACAAATCATCAATGTTTTAAAAGGAGATATGAGCCTTGTTGGCCCCAGGCCATACCCGGTAGAGGAATGTGCTTACTGGAATTCAACATTTGATGATTTTTTCTACAGGTATGCAGTCAAACCGGGAATTACAGGTTTTTCACAAGTAAAAGGTTATCGGGGTGGCACACATAGTGTGTCACACATGAGAAAACGCACAGATTACGATCTTATCTACGTTCAGAAAAACACTTTATTAATGGATGCTTCTATCATCTTGAAGACCGTTACGAAAATGATAAACCTGGATACGAACGCCCACTAATCATCGTTTTTAGCACAATTTCACACTCCCATTGCATTATTATCATCTAAATAAAACATGAAACAAATAACAGTTACACTTCTCGTTCTATTTCTCTTCTTTCTTTTTATCCCCACACAAATTAACGCCCAGTTCGGGGGCATTGGCATAGGTGATATACAAAATGTTCAGGTTGATGATCTGACCGATGATCAATTAATGAATTTTTACCGCCAAATGAGGGCACAGGGTTTTACTATTGAAGAAGTTGGGAACATTGCACGTGCTCGAGGCATGCCTTCATCACAGGTGTCCCGTTTAACTTCACGATTAAACCGGCTTGCAACTGGCAGGGACAGAGATTCAGATGCTGCAGCCCGAACTACCACGCGTTCAACAGATATGGCTGAGTTACAATTTGAACCAACTACACAATTGGAAGATGAACTTCTGATTAGTGAGTTGAGGCGACTGGTCATGGAAAGAAATGAGCAGGATCTCGTACGTGAACTTGATCTGATAATTGAAGAGGGTTTTCCTGTATTCGGTGCCAGGCTTTTTGCCGGTACTTCTCAATCCTTTGAACCTTCCATCAACATTCCCACACCCATCGATTATATCTTCGGACCCGATGATGAGGTTCGTATTGATATTTGGGGTGCTGCTGAAAGAGAATACAGGGTAACTGTAGATCCCGACGGAAATATAAGGATACCGAATATCGGGCCGATACGGATTGGCGGACTTGAGTACGGAGAGGCACGAGAAAGAATTCTTAGAAACCTTCAGCGAGGTTACTCTGGTATTAATCTTGAAAATCCACAATCTGGTAATACATTTGTTGATGTATCTCTTGGAAATGTTCGCAGCATCAACGTAAGTATGATAGGTGAAGTTCGGCAGCCCGGCACCTATACCGTATCATCCCTTGCAACTGTATTTAACATGCTTTATGCGGCCGGGGGGCCGAACCGATCCGGTTCCTGGAGAAATGTTCAAATTATCCGGGGTGATACAGTAATTCGGGAATTCGATCTTTACGATTTAATTGTACATGCCAACCAAAGCGATAATATTCGTCTTAAGGATCAGGATATTATTAGAATACCTCCTTATAAAAACCGAGTTCGGCTGAACGGTGAAGTAAAACGCCCCGGTATATTTGAAATGAAGGATGGGGAAACTCTTGCCGATTTGATTCAGTTTACTGGAGGATTTTCTGAAAATGCGTATAAAGAGCGGATTGTACTTCATCGAACAACCAACATCCAGAGAAGTATTTCTGATGTAAGATGGCCTGAAGGTGGGGACATTGAGCTCAGAAACGGTGATGAAATTGAGATCAAGGAAATTGTAGACCGTTATGAAAACAGGGTTCGGATTGAAGGCGCTGTCTACAGGGAAGGAGATTACGAATTAACCGATGGCATGATGCTTACTGATCTTCTCGACAAGGCAGAAGGTGTAAAACAACACGCTTATCTTGAAAGGGGTATCATTGTTCGAAGTCGCGATAATCTTATGCTTGAAAGTGTGCCGTTTTCAGTGATTGACATCATTGAAGGACATGCCGATGATATTCCTCTCAGAAGGGATGACCTTGTTCGTATATCATCGATTTTCGATATGCAGGAGATGATGACAGTACGCGTGGCCGGTGCTGTAAATAGCCCGGATCGGTTCGAATTTCTTGAAGGAATGTCACTTGAAGATGCAATTTTTCTTGCAGACGGTTTACGAGATCGTGCAGCAGCCTACAGGGTAGAAGTTGCACGCCGTGTTATAGACGATGAAGTTCGAACTAAGGTAAATCAGGTAGCTGAAGTTTTCCAGTTTGAAATTGATGAAAACTATCAATTTCGCGGAAGTGACAGGGAGTTTCAGCTTCAACCTTTTGATATGGTTTTTGTCCGAACCAAACCAAATTACCAGGAACAACTTACTGTGCGTATCGAAGGTGAAGTTGAATATCCCGGTGAATATGTTCTTGAAAAAAGAGATGCCCGACTCACAGATTTAATTGCACAGGCCGGTGGCCTTTCTCAATATGCATTTCCGGAGGGAGCTTCCATGCAGCGAATACTTGAAGTCACTACCGACCAGGTTCAACGGGATGGTTTTGACGACAGAACTGCTTTGCTGGCTGGCCTCAATCTTGAAAATGTTGACCTGGACCGTTTCGAAACTGTGAATGACACAACATATACACCTGTTGGAATACGTTTGGGCGATGCGATTAGCAGACCGTATGGAAATAATGACCTCAGGCTTCAGGAAGGGGATGTTATACGTGTTCCAAGACAACTTCAAACAGTTCGGGTAGAGGGGGGCGTTTTATCTCCGGTAACGATGAGATTTGTACCCGGCCGGGGGCTGCAAGGTTACATTGACGCTGCTGGGGGAACTACAGACCGAGGACAGCGTCACAGAGCCTATGTTGTTTATGCAAATGGTGAGGTTGACAGAGTCCGGAGCTTTCTGAGGATTAGAAGCAACCCATCGGTAGAGGCAGGAGCTACAATCATTGTACCTGAAAAACCGGTTGGTCAGCAATTATCACCTCAGGAGACGATTGCTCTCACTACTTCTATTCTTAACACTACGATTCTGATGTTTACTGTTATAGACCGATTACGCGATTAAGCAGAGCTTTACATACCACTTGCTTGTTTATTATTATTTTAATATTTATTAATTATATATTTAATGTTTTGTATTTCATCTTGTAAATCAGTACTTAAACTGTATACTGCTTGTTTATTTATTTTAGTTATGTTTCCTTTTAATATAGTATCTAATTCTTCTAAATAAGTATCTATATTAAGTAGGCTATCTACAACTTGTATGTCGTCTGTAGAAGAAGCTATACCGTAATTTCTAAGGTCTCCTTCTCTTCCTCCTCCTAATCTTTCTAAATATAAAACAACTTTTCTTCTTAAACTGTTGTCGTCC